>JAFGTH010000166.1 GCA_016934225.1 Lentisphaerota bacterium
TGATCGAAAAACTGGAGTCAGGCGAAACCATTGATTTCGACGGACATCCTTTTCCCCAAAAACTGTATCGTACGCTTCTTAATATTGATCTTACAAGGGTTGCGCCAACTGTGCAGACAAATGTCCTGGTAGTCAGTGTTACTCACTCATCACAACCGCAGACCGAGGATACGCGCCTCGTTTCGGCTTTTCCCTCAGCCGATTCCAAGGCCGTCAGGCTTCAACCTTTTTGGAATCTGATTGGTTATGTGGATTCGACCCCTCTTCGAGAAATAACATTGGAATGGCTTATTAATCTGTCCAATGTTTCAAAATTGGAGATCAAGCTATAGACATGACAGAACAACCTATAGCATTTGCCGTCGAGAATGCCATGATTCGAGGCATCCTTCACCTTCCTGCCCTCGAATCTCCAAGCACGAGAACGTCAATCCTGTTTTTGCACGGATGGTCGGGTTGTCGCATCGGACCACACCGTATGTTTGTAAAGACCGCACGCCGAATGTGCGAGGCAGGTTATGCCTGTCTGCGTTTCGACTTTCGGGGCCGCGGCGAAAGCGACGGTGAAACTAAAGACGGATCAATACAAAATATGATATCGGATACGACATGCGCCATTGATTATATGCGCAAGCAGACTCCCGACAACAAGATTCTGTTGCTTGGCATATGCTCAGGATGCAAAGTTGCAATCGGCGCTGCAGTTCGTTCTTCTGCTCCATCTGCGCTGGTCTTGTGGTCGCCGGAACCGATGGGTTGGCTGCGAAATAGTTCTCTTAACAGACAAAAATCGGCATTTGCCTTAAGGCAGTATCTGCGCAAATTGATGCACCCGGCAACATGGCGAAAGATCCTGACCTGTCGCGTGAATACTCGTCTTGTAGGCAAAGCATTGTTTCAACACGAATCGGCCAGCGCATTGGAAATACGCGCAGAATCGGAATTGCTTTCTCAGTTTCAAACTTTCGGCGGCAAGATTCTGTGCATGTATGGCACAAACGATCCGGACACTGCAATTTCGATGCCCGGTTATGCCGATTTCTGTTCCAAACATGGAATTCCTCACAATCATCACCTTGTGCAAGACGCAAGCCACAGCTATTACTCATTGGCCTTCGAAGACGAAGTAATTTCCATCACAGAACAGTGGATTAATGGTTTATAAGTAAAGGTCGAAGCCGTTTGAAAGCGTTCAATAAACGACGGACCAAGATTCTTTTCTTGAATCATACTGCAAGAATATCAGGCGCCGAGAAAAGTCTTCTGGAGATGTTGAGCGCTCTTCAATTGTCCCCGTATGATCCAATTGTCGGGTTGCCTCCGGCGGAGGAAGGCTTGGCCGCGATTCTTAAGCAACGCGGCGTCCAAGTTGTGCATTTCAAGATGAGAAGAATCAGGAAGACCTGTAATCCATTTCGCTTAATCGGATATTTGCTCAATATCATTACAACGGTATTTGAACTTCGAACATTTATCAGAAACGAATCCATTGCTTGCGTACATTCGAACAGTAACACCGCTCATTTGTATGGCGGCCCTGCCGCCAAACTCGCCGGTATTCCTGCCGTTTGGCACTGCAGGGATCTGACCAATCTCGGTATCGCTGGACGATTTATGTATAATTTATCCTCCCGCGTCGTTGCCATATCCTCATGTGTGCAACAGCATGTACAGAAATACGCAGGCGACACCTCTAAAATCTGCACTATTTACAATTGCATAGATTCCGATATGTTTGCGCCATCTGCGCAAACCGCGTCTCGCACTAATTCGGATCCCTTTTTGGTTCTTATGATTGCTCAATTAGTGCCATGGAAAAATCATCGGCTTTTTCTTGATGCCGCAGCTTCGATTGCCCGGAATGCGAACAAAATCCGTTTTGATATCGTTGGAGATGATATATTTGACGACCAGCAGCCATATGTAAAGGAATTGAGAAAGTTGATAGCGGAGAAAAACCTGTCTGAATTAGTGACTTTCACTGGATACCGGTCAGACGTACCAGCCTTGCTGGCGAGCGCAGATCTGCTGGTTCACCCGGCAGTACAGGAACCGTTCGGACGCGTGATTCTTGAAGCCATGGCCGCAGGCTTGCCTGTCATTGCCTTGAATTCCTGCGGACCGGCAGAAATCATCAGAAACGGCGTAGATGGAATATTAGTTGAGCCGGATGTCGAATTATTAGCCGCCGCAATTTTAAACGCTATGCGCAACCGCTCCCAAATGCATGAAATGGCGCGATCCGCAAGTATCCGAGTAAGACAGATTTTCAACCTTGCTGTATTTGCAAAGAAAATGACGGCAGTTTATGAGGAAATACTATAGAATGTCGTCCATTATCCATTATTATCGGGACTACTGCCGGAAATGAAAATTGCTTATGTTCTAGGAACTTTTCCATCTATTTCGGAAACATTCATTCTGAGAGAGATCATCGCCCTGCGCGAACACGGATTTCAGATATTTATTTTCGCGTTGGGACAACACATCGGAAAGCTCCATCAGGAAGCGTCATCATTCGTCGGCTCAACGTTGTACAGGCGACACATGTTGTCCCCGTTAATGTTGGCCAATCAAATCCGCTGCGCCATTGCCAATACACGCGCCTATTGGAAAGAGCTGCGCCATTTTCCGCCACAGCGTGTATTTGCGGCAGCGGATTTTGCGCAACGTGCCGAAACCATGAACATTGACCACGTACACGCTCATTTCGCATTCGGAACGGCGGATATAGGCTTAATAATGGCTCGCTTTCTGCGCGTTCCATTCAGCCTCTCGTTGCATGCAAAAGACATTTTCACGCAAAATTGCGATATTCTATCGAAGCGCATCTCTCCTGTTTCATTTGCAACAGTTTGCACCAGGCACGCCTTTAATCATCTTCGGCGGCTTCTTCCGTCGGAAGATGCCGCGAAACTGGTATTTATACCCCATGGACTTGCGCCTGAAAGCTATGCGCCAAGCGCATCAACTCAGCCAATAGTGCTTGCTATAGGACGACTCGAAGAAAAGAAAGGATTCCGTCATCTTCTGGAAGCGTGCAAGGTTCTAAAAGAAGAAGGAATTGTCTTCCGATGCGTGATTGCCGGCGCCGGATCGCAAATGGAGATGCTTCAGATCGAGGCTCAGCGCAACGGTATAAATGATCGTGTCGTTTTTCCTGGCGAACAGACTCAGAATGAAGTCCGGCAATTGCTTGAACAGGCATCAGTATTTGTAATGCCATCGGTTATTACGGCGAACGGCGATCAGGACGGCATTCCAAACGTGGTACTGGAGGCCATGTCAATGGCGTTACCGGTAGTCGCATCGGCCTTGCCGGCCATGTCTGAAGCTGTTACGGATGGTAAAACCGGTTATCTTGTCAAGCCGCGCGATCCTATTGCTTTAGCGAATAAAATACGGGGGCTTCTTGCCGACAGAGCTTTGAGAACACGCATGGGGCAAGCCGGACGGGCTCATGTAATAAAACAATTTGACATCAATCGAAACATCAACCTCCTTGCCGACCTTTTTGAAGGCAAAGGGACTACCGGGACGCTGCAATGAAGAAACCCGTTGGAGAGCTTATTCTGAAAGGCACGATAACTATCCAGGTTTTTATGATCCTGGCTAAAATCATGGGGTTTCTCCAAAAAATGGTTATAGCCTTCTTTGCAGGAACAGGCGCAGAAGCGGACACATATCTCTGGGCCTATAGCGGATTAATTTTTACATTTATGGTTATTCCGCAACAGTTGGTAGCGCCAGTGCTTCCGGTATTCGTATCAAGGCGAAAATCAGATGGCGAACGCGAAGCGTGGCGCTTCCTTGGATCAACCGGCTTATTACTGACTATTGGAATGCTGACATTTGTGCTTGCCGCCATGTGGGGAGCAGAGCATCTGGTTCGGGCCACATCCCAATTTAATTCTACCGGCAGCCAGTTTCACCTTGCCGTTGCACTGACGCGCATCATGTTGCCATCAGCTCTCTTCATGGGACTTTTTTCTTTTGCAGTTCTGATCATGCACGCGGACAAACGATTCGCGCTTCCGGCTTTTGGCGAAACATTAAACCGGATTATCATCGTTGCCGTAACGGTAATCTTGTTTTCCACGCTGGGCGTTAAGGCCATTGGTGTTGGTATAGTTGCCGGCTCTGCGGCTTGCCTGTTCTTGCTTTTGTTGGGTTTCCGTAACAAATGGCCATTGCTCTTTGTTCGCCCGAGTTTTCACGATTCTTCTCTGTCACAACTTCGCAAACTTGTTCCACCGATATTACTCGGCATACTAATCGCACAAGGAAGGTCCATGCTGGATCTTTGGTTTGTGTCCGGAATGGCGGAGGGCAAAACCGCAAGTTTGATGTACGCCAAAAGCCTCGCCGATACATTGATTCTCTTAATAGCATTTCCGGTTGGCATAGTCGCTTACCCGTACTTTTCAGATTTGGCTTCGGAAAAAGACAAACATGAAGCGGCACAAACGCTGATGAACGTTGTGCGGATCATGATTTTTATTTTCGCTCCGATCTCTGTCGGAATAGTGTTGCTGCGTTTTCCCATTGTCAGACTCGTATTCGAGAGAGGAAAATTCATATCCGATTCCGTTGAACTGACTGCAAGCCCGTTTCTTTTTTATGCGATTGGCCTGACTGCATTTGCAGTCGAAATTGTATTTATGCGATTTTATTTCGCCCTCAAGGATACACTTACCCCGATAATTGTAGGTATTGTTTGCACCGTCATTCATATAAGTGTCGTTATTATCTTTCACGAAACATTGTCACATCAGAGCATTGCATTGGCCGCCTTGATAAGCAAATCGGTTAAAGTCACTGTTCTCTATTGGCTGCTTAAGTCCAGAATCCCAAATATGCAATTTGCGAAGAATGTTGTATTCGGATTGAAAATATCGGCGGCAGCGGCAATTATGGGTTTTGCGGTTTATTTTCTGCGCCAATATACTGGAGTCCTGTTCCCGATAATGTCGAGCATGTCGTCCATCGGTAAGTCCGCGCGGCTCGCCTGTCAACTTGGGGTGTGTGTGAGCGGAGGCATACTTGTTTTCGTAACGACAGCCTGCGCGTTGCGGATAGAAGAGGCCGGAGTAATACTGGCCAGAATTCGAAAAAGTCGGCATTGAGACAAATACATGCGAGGCAAGCTTAGAGTCTGCCAGATTATTGAAGCAACCACCGGGGGAGCAAAACGCCATGTCGTTGATCTGGCAACGCATTTGAATGCCGACCGATTTGATACCACCGTGATATGCTCGACGCTCCGCGACAAATCCTTTCAAAATGATATTGCCGTTATGCGCAACACAGGCATCGAGGTCGCGGTCATTCAAATGACGCGTCATATAAGCCCGTTACGCGATATTGCGTCATTAATAAAGATTCTGCGGTTTCTGAAACGCGGGAAATTTGATGTTGTCCACACGCACAGTTCAAAAGCAGGCTTCCTCGGCCGACTTGCGGCAACATTAGCCGGTGTTCCGCGTGTTGTGCATACACCGCATGTCTTTGCGTTTCAGATGAATGTTCCACGCACATTTCGGTATTTCTATCTCGTATGTGAACGTATTGCCGCTCGCTTTTGTCATATCATTATCTGCGTCTGTGAAAACGAACGCCAAACTGCTATTGCCGACGGTTTGTGTAATGCATCCAAACTTGTTGTCGTTGCAAACGGAATTGAACCCCTTTCGCCCAAACAAAACGAACTGCTAGAGGAACAAAAAACATTTTCTATCGAACCAAACGAATTGGTAGTGAGCGCTGTGGGACGTTTGGCTGTACAGAAAGGTCATCATTATCTCCTGCTTGCTGCGGCGCACATAGTTAAGAATGAGAAAAACGTTAAATTCCTGATTGCCGGCGAAGGGAATCAACGAAAACAACTGGAGGAAACAGCAAAAAATCTGGGCATTGAATCGCATTGTCTTTTCCCAGGCGGCAATACTGACACAGCGTCTTTATTTCACGTCTCTGATTTGATTGTCTTCCCTTCCTTATGGGAAGCAGTGCCATACGCTCTGCTTGAGGCTATGTCCGCCGGCAAAGCCGTGATTGCCTTTAATGTAGGAGGACTTTCCGAAGTGATTACACCCGACTCGGGCGTACTTGTACCGCCAAAGGATGATAGAGCGCTCGCGCTGGCCATATCTAATCTGTTGGCGGATAAACCAAGAAGGGACCGCATGGGAAAAGCAGCGCGAGACATCGTTGCTCAACAATATAATTTGCAAAACATGATCAATCGCACAGCCGCTATCTATTCCGGCTAATTATCTCGTGATTTTCTTGACTACACATCGAAAACAATATAAAAGCCGGACATGCGTGAGAGTTCATAACACCCATGATACAGATCAGGAATTATGATGACAATAAACACCATTAAGACGTCTCCAAATATTTTGTTCCGCAAGATCCGCGGGTTTTGTTTCCGCCCGTATTTCGACATAATCATTTGTCTGCTGATGTTTATCTTCATTGTTCCAGTGCGCGCCGGAGATTACGTTTGCATGGAGGCAGAATCCGCGCTGAATATTGAATATCCGATGCGTGTCGCCTGCGAGGACGGCGACGCCGTTTCCGACAAATGGCCTATTGTTACAGGCGCATCGGGCAGCTGTTATCTTGAAATCCCGCAAGGCTCGGGGAATCCCCCGGAAATCGAGAAAGGCTATGCGACTATCAAATTTATCGTTTTAAAGGACGCCACCTATCACTTGTGGTGTCGCATATGGTGGGCTGATGAATGCGGCAATTCTTTGACCATGACAATTGACGATGGCGCTCCATTCACCTTTGGACAAAATTCCACATTCAAATGTTGGCATTGGGTTAAAATGAAGCGCAGGCTCTCGCAACTCGATTTATCCAAGGGCGCTCATGTTCTGAAGATTATTAACAGAGAAGACGGTGTGAGAATTGATCAAATTCTGTTCACCGATAACCACAAACATGTTCCTGTCGGTAAAGAAACTGTAACTGTATTGCCCGCTCCCATCGTTGTGAACAAAGGCAATACTCTATGATAAAAATGCCTGGTCTCTCTCGAATTGTGCAAGTCGGTCTTCTTGCGGTAATTGCCGTATCGCCCACTCAATTTAGTATTGAAGTCTTTGAAAAAACCCATCTTTCGATCGTTGATCCGCTAATCTGGCTGGTTGCCGCAATCCGGCTTATTGATATTTTCAGAAAACGCTCTTTCTCGACGCTCAAGCCTCCACATCTGTCCATTGTTTTGTTTGTCGGACTGTTTGCCGTATCCGTGTTTAAGTCGGCCAATTTCCAGGGATCGCTGAAAAACCTGTTTCAATTAACTGAGTATTTTCTTGTTGCTTATATCCTGTTCAATGAAGCATCAGCCGATGATGTTTTTCTTAAGCGAGCCGCAATTGTGTCTCTCGTCACGGCAGTGTGTGTAATCGCTCTCGCTGTTGTTCAATATCTCACGCCATCGCTTGAATTATTTCGCGTCAGTGGTTCGTTCGGGAATAGAAATGTGCTCGGCGGTTTTCTGGCGCTGGTTGTGCCGTTAATGTTCGGCGTAGTTGTTTCCGATACCTGTTTCATTAGACGTGTTATGCTATCGTTTATTATTATTGCCGCGCTTCTCGTTACGCTATCGGGGGCAACAATGATTGCCCTGGTAATCTCGTTGCTGCTCCTATCGTGCTTTAAAGGGCGTTGGACGTTTCCGCTGGCAACAGCAGTAATTCTGGCA
>JAFGTH010000167.1 GCA_016934225.1 Lentisphaerota bacterium
AAGCCAAATGGAATCGTCAATTATCAACCAACGAACAGTTAAAATAATTGATCTTCGCGAGAAAGAATCTGATACGGCATATCTTTTTCAAGCCACCAGTTCGGACGTAGTTTTCCCGGGCTACATGAAGATCGGCGATTGGAACGACTTGAAGAAATCAGAAGAAGAACAGGAGGAGGAAGAAACCTCTTTCCCTGAATTGGCTGATGGCGAAAACCTGGAATGCATGGAATTACTGTCCGAAGAAAAGGAAACACAACCGCCTGCCCGATACAGTGAAGCTTCTTTGGTGCGCGCATTGGAGCATAACGGAATAGGGCGCCCAAGCACATATGCCCAGATTATATCAACTCTCGGCAACAGGAAATATGCGATAAGAGAAAAGCGAACATTGCATCCGACGGATTTGGGAATACAAGTCAGTACGCTTCTATCGAGCGATCTTGGCGAACTTTTCAATGTTGGGTTTACTGCTACAATGGAGGAATCGCTGGACGGAATTGAGAAAGGCGAGGTGCAATGGACAAATATGCTGTCCGCATTCTATGCGCAGTTTGCTCAGTGGATGAAAGCTGCCAAGGCGCCGCCCGCGGATACAACTGTGGTAATGCAAGCGCTGACGGCATTGAGTCACGTAAAAAACTGGGCGCCACCAGTAGCCCGTGGAAAGCGAACATACAGTGACGAAAAATTTGTCCAATCCATATCAAAACAAATCACGAGTGATGACAAACCGGTAACACAGCGACAACTGACCGCACTGTTGAAAATCGCATGCCGATATCATGGTGATGTCCCGGAAATTGAAGAAATGCTGAAAGATATAGGTAGTCAGCAAATGCTGAAAGATCCCGATCTGCAGCCGCCTCGCGAAACTAGTATCAGAAAATTCGAAATTCTGGCGAATGTGCCGCTCGAAGATTCTACCCGACAGTTTATAGATTCGCTGAAGTCCAGGGTTGATTCCGGGCGTTGCCTCACTGATGCACAATTGAAAGCCCTTAACAATGTTGTTCTGTCACATTCTAATGTGATTCAAGGCTTTAACGATTTTAAAAACGAACTGGACCTTGCCAACTCATCTGTCAGCGATGATATAGAGAGTGGTCCGTTAATAAACGCCCTTGCAACCGTGACAAATTGGAAGGAACCAGTGGCCAGAGGCAAAAGGATCTTCGATGACAAGGTATTCTACGAATCACTTTCACAACATTTCAAAACGAAAGGGTTTCTTACCGAGAAGCAACGCGCTGCGTTAAAAAAACTTGTTAAGCGATACAAAGAACAAATAAGCAACTATGATGCTGTCGCTCAACAGTTCGACCTGGTAAAAAAATAAATCGCAGTTTTTCCAATACAAGGCATATTCGCGCGTGAAAATGAGGATTGATATCACAACAAATCCATCGGTTGAACATTTCATCCGATATCTGACGAATGAACGCAATGCATCGAATCACACGGTCAATGCCTATCTCAGAGACATATTTCAATTTATGATGTTCGCATGGGGAGATAACGGCATTGCGCATCCGAAATGGAATGAAGCAGACCAATTCACCGCTCGAAAATTCCTTGTGAAATTTCAAAAAGCCGGAATGGCAGCAACTACAACGGGCCGCAAGCTTTCAAGCCTTCGTTCATTCTACAAATTTCTTGAACGTGAAGAATATGCTGATCACAACCCGTTTGCCGGCCTTCGCGCGCCAAAGCGGGGCCACAGTCTTCCCACAATATTATCGGTAGCGGAAACGATTGCGCTTCTCTCAACTCCAATCAAAATGCTCCATAGCATACGAAAGCAAAAGAAACATCCCAACAAACTAACGGAATATGCTTATCTGCGCGATGCCGCCATTCTGGAATTGCTCTATAGCACCGGAGCGCGTGTAGGCGAAGCAGCAGGAATACGCCGGTCTGATCTTGATCTTTTATCAGGAGTAGTCATCGTTCGCGGAAAGGGAAAAAAAGAGCGGATGTGCCCATTGGGCGGACCTGCATGCGACGCTCTGAAAAACATGCTGAATGCCGATCATGCAATATGGAAAGATTCAGATCGCGGCAACAAATCTCTCTTCATGAATCTACAGGGCAGGATTTTATCGTCTCGTTCAATTGAACGAATTATGAAGAAATACCTGGCCAATGCCGGTTTAAACATAAAGGTAACACCGCATGTTCTGCGTCATTCATTCGCCACACACATGCTGGACGCAGGCGCCGATTTGCGAAGTGTTCAAGAACTGCTTGGACATGCAAGCTTGTCAACAACACAGATTTATACTCATATCACGGTTGAACGATTGAAAAAGGTCTATGAAGAGGCACATCCTCGCGCATAGACACACCATAGGGGATTTTATGCGTTGGCTCGCGTACAATATCGCGTTCACGATTGTCTATCTGTTGATGCTGCCTCGATTCGTTATCCGCATGTACAGGCGAGGCGGTTATGGCAAGTCGTTCATGCAACGGTTCGGTATTTACGATTCAAATACGATGGCGAAGCTGGCGACAAAAAAACGAATTTGGATACATGCCGTTAGTGTGGGAGAAATTTTCGTTGCGCTGCGGTATGTTTCAGAGATGCGTTCTCTTGATCCTGAGCAGTCATTCGTATTGAGTACAACAACTTCCACCGGCTACAAAGTTGCCGAAGACCGACTCCATACGGACGATGTTCTTATTTACTACCCGGTTGATTTTCCGGTATCTGTACGACGCGCCTTGAATGTTATTCGACCTGCGGTTCTTGTTCTGACCGAGTCCGAACTGTGGCCGAACATGATAAGGATAGCAACCGCACGGAATATTCCAGTCGTTCTTGTCAACGGCCGGATATCCAATTCTTCCTATCGCGGTTACAGGATGCTCAAGGGTTTATTTCGGGCAGTCACATCGCGCATGAAGCAACTCATCGTTCAGTCATCGGCAGACAGAGATCGCTTATTGGATCTCGGCACACCGGAGACGTTGATCACAACAATGGGCAGCGTCAAGTATGATGCTGCCGAACCAGACGTAAAAGGAGCCTCTCGTGCATCAGAGCTGCTGAAAACAATCGGATTCCGGTCTGATGATCCGGTATTAGTTGCCGGTTCAACGTGGCCGGGGGAAGAGGATGCGATTCTGGAAATATTCACAGCGTTGAAAAAAACTTTCCCTGGCCTGAAACTTGTTTTGATTCCTCGTCATGTTGAACGTCGAGCTGAAGTGGAAGCAACCATCAGGAAAAGGGGGCTTGGGTATATCTTGCGAACGCAAATTTCCGAAGATCCTGGAATGTTGCACCAGACCGACATTCTCGTTGTTGATGTAACCGGCGAATCCATATCATTCTACGCGTGTGCATCTGTAGTGTTTATCGGGAAAAGTCTGACTAATTACGGTGGCCAGAATATTATCGAACCTGCATTGTTAAACAAAGCAATTGTAGTAGGCCCACATATGGAAAATTTTTCAGCGGTCATGCGCGATTTTCTGGATGCAGATGCCATATGTCAGGTTGCTGACAAGCGAGAGTTGCATGAGATGTTGAGATCTTTGCTGAGTGATGAGAAACTGCGCATGAAGTATGGTCATAATGCCGGATTCGTGGTCCAAAACAAACGGGGCGTTGCCAAAAAAAGCTCAGAAATGATTTTGGCATACATACGCCCTTAACACGCTTGTTTAACGAGTTCAGGCTAACATGCAATCCTTCATGAAATACAGGATTAATTGGTCGGCGAAGGCGAGGTAATCACCCGGCGCCTATAGATCGCGAATAAGATGATGCCATACTGAATGCTGAAACAAACAATCACACATGCCGCGCCAATCAACGCGCCTCCTAATTGTCTTGAATCCAAGAACGAGTGTAATAAAAAAATATTTACCCAGGATTGAGCCGTGGAAAAAATACCGACACCAAACTGCCTGAGCATATTAGGCACAACAGCCCAGGCGCCAAGGCCATATGCTAGAAACAGCCATGTAATAATTAATGGATTGGCGCTTCGCCCCTTCAGAATGCGATGCAATATCCATGGCAACAAGCTCGACGTCCCTAACGCCATACCTATAGCGAAATGAAATACAGAGTGTGTCATAATCAATAATTTTCAGTAAACCAAAGTTCTCTGACCGCTACTACCGACAGGATAAACAGCATTCCGATGAAAAGCACGGTATACACCATAGAATCGGATTCACATTGATCAATACTGTAGTGCCACAAAAAAAGATCGCATCGTGGATCCCTGTACAATCTGTGATACAACTCGTCAAATCCGACTATGCGCGGTATGTCAGGAGCTATTGCCCAGATCATTCCAAGCCCCATGCTAATCGGCAAAACAAAAAGAAATCGGAGCGTGGCCCGCCCGCGACGAGAAAGATAAACCACGACTCCAATAAAAAACGGTACTGAAGCTCCAAGCAATAATTGATTCATAACATTACAGTATCGGCTTTTTATTCCATTTCTTTTATTCTCACCCATGTTCTGAGAGAGCGAAGGCGATCATAAGCAGCGTGCGCTCCTTGTTTATCGCCAAGGCTGTGCCTTAAACGGCATATTTCGGCCCAGAGTCTATAATTATTGGGATCATATTCCGTTGCCTGTGTAATGCATTTATGCCCATACGACACACCATCAATAGAAGGATCGGCAACGGCTTTTCGTCCCAAATGGTACCAAGCCTGCCACGATGTAGGACTCCATGTCAGCATTTTCGCGAGTCGGTTCGCGTCTGCACACATCATGGCGTCTGACGAATCAAAATCGTAGATCTTTCCGCTGTGAATCCCTATTAAAACAACCGCCAAAATTCCCAGCAACGGCGCAACAAGGCGCCGACCTGCAACAATATGTATCCGATGATGACACGTATACGGTGTTATCACCAAACCAATAAAAGACGCCAACACAAAGGCATAGAGTGGTATTCGGACCGGAAAATCGAAAACTGCATGAACCATTGCGACAATAACAGCGCCACCAACACTGAAACCCAGTACGCGAGGCGTACCGCTTTGGATATGTGTCTTGCGCCACAAGAACATAGCTCTGCCGAAAACACCTGCGACAAGCATGCTTCCGATAATTCCAAGTTCAATCAGGTTTTGCAGGTACTCATTTTCCGCATGTTTGAACGATTCACGGGTGGTAGCCGTTCTATACTGTGGAAATATCATGCGAAATGAGTTTGCGCCCGTTCCAAGCAGGGCATAATCGGGCAGTATCATGATCGTATCAAACCATGTACTCATTCGCATCATTCCGCTCTGCGTCTGAGCAATATAACCCATGCTGGTGAGTCGGTGGTCCAATTCATCGTGAGGAAGATAAATCACCGCAAACGCTATTACGCCGAGAAGAAATGCAACAGCCATTCCCATAAGAACGCGCCTGTGGACAAGAAGCAAAATCGTCACCGATAGAATTGATACAATGTATGCCAGCCACGCTCCGCGAGAAAGGGACATTAACGTGGCAAGGCTCATAATTCCAAAACCTAGCCCCCAAAATCCGGACGACCAGAATTTTCCGCGTCCGAAAGAGTCTGCAAATAATATTATTGCAGCCGGACACAGCATCGCGATGAATCCTCCAAAATGGTTTCTGTTCAAAAAACATGCTACCGGACGACCATGAGGCACACTGATCAACCACCAGAATGTTTTGCCTTGCGGGTATATCCACTGGCCGGCGTAACCAAGAAATGCAACTGCAATGCCAACTATTACAACAAATCGTATATATCTGTCTTTCCAAACACCCGGCATTTGAGATCCGATAGCTGCAGCCGAGAAAACAGTCAGGAGAAGGAGCGCCATTCGCAATGTTCCAGCGCGATTTCTGCTTAAACAGAACCATTCGCCAGACTCGTTAACAAGTCCGATGCTTTTCGCGTCTTGTACCGCAGAACGCGCCAGCTCGTTTTGATCGGAACGAATGCTTCCGAAGATGAATTCCGACCAAGGCGGCAATGGAATTGCTGAAAAAATCAGCATTCCAATAAGCAAACCGGTCAGAAGGGTAATACGCCGATCAAGCTTGCCGGCATAAAAACAGACAAGCAAGTGTCCTATGCAACAAATAATTGCAGTAATGACCGTTACCTTTGGCAGAATCCCGCCGCCGAGAATAGTCAAAAGCAACATTGCGGCGGAAAGCAAAGAAAAACCTAGCATTGCATCGCCTGCCTATGTGCTATATTCCGCCCGGACTTGGATCCGGGTCCGGAATAGGTCCGGGAATATATACGTAATAAGCCGTCATTGTATAGTTGGTTGTCATCAGGACTATCGCAATCTGGTTTGTAGTAAACCAACCATCGTTCCGATGCCAACGCTGGAAAGTATTGCCGGCAGCGACGGGGGCTGCGGTAAGGTGGACAACAGTTCCATCATTGTAAATATAAGGCATCGGGAACGGAGTAAGCGCTGTGCCATGGCCTCCGTTGTCGTCCGGTGTTACACCGATCGGAACGCCTATTGACGGCGCAGAAGATCGAATTGTCAGTGTCCAGGGACCGACCGGCGTCGGAATAGTAGTTGTCGTACTCGTGGTAGTGGTCGTCGTGGTAGTTGTCACAACAACAACAGGAATGATGTCAGGGATCTTTTCTTCTGTTTCATTGTATATTACAGCATCAGGCTCAGCACCGTCGCCTGACACCGGTATTTCCTCAGCGCTGACAACTCGTTTTGCTTGTTCTGAGATTTCTTCAA
>JAFGTH010000168.1 GCA_016934225.1 Lentisphaerota bacterium
CACCGGCCGAACACTGATAGCGCGTTCGTACTCGTCGCTACCTGCCAGCAAGCACACCCGCCACCCATGCAAACGACATAAAACTCCGGACAGCTTTCGAATAAAATCCGGTTCGGTTTCCAAACGCACACCGTACGGCGGATTGGTAACCAACACACGTCGTCCGCCCGCTCCTTGAAGATCCAACACCGACTGTTGCCTAAACGATAATCGGACGCCGGCCATACGTGCATTGGCTTTGGCAATCTCTAAAGCGCAGGAATCCGTATCGGCTGCAACAATTCTCGGTTTTTCTCCGGATACTTCGCTTCTCAACTCTCCGCACAGTGATTTCAGTTCTTTCGCTTCCGCATCACCGAAACAGGCCCACCGTTCGAATCCAAAACGGCTTCGCAACAGCCCTGGCGCAATGTTTCCGGCCCACATGGCAGCCTCAATGGCAATTGTTCCTGAACCGCACATCGGATCAATAAGCGGTGTGCGTTTGTCCCATCCGGAAATGCGCAAAATGGCAGCCGCTAGCGTTTCCCTCAAGGGCGCAACGCCTGCGTCCCTGCGATAGCCGCGTTGATGCAGAGGATCACCGGAAAGATCAAGATAAACAGTCGCTCGATTGTTGGCCAGGTAAATAAATACGCGTACGTCGGCGTCATCGCGCGATACAGATGGACGACATCCCTGCGCATCACGAATCTGATCAACAATCGCATCTTTCGCGCGCAGCGCAACAAAACCACTGTGGTGAATATTGCTTGCTACTGATACGCTGCGCACCGAAACGGTCTGCCGCG
This sequence comes from Lentisphaerota bacterium, assembly GCA_016934225.1. GTDB lineage: Bacteria > Verrucomicrobiota > Kiritimatiellia > UBA8416 > JAFGTH01 > JAFGTH01. Next base: position 792 of record JAFGTH010000168.1, read on the forward strand.
GTGTAATGTACGGCTGCCAGTCAATGGAACGAACCGCTTCGTACAATTCCTCAGGTGTCGCAGCGGGAAATTTGCCCATTACAATGTAAATACGCTGCGCAATTCTGCTTTGCAGACAAGCTCGCCAGCCTTCTCTCCACTCTCCTCGAAACGGAATGCCTCCGCGATTGAGTCTGACGCTTGTAAAACCAAGCTCTCGAAGCTCATCGCACAGTGCTCGCTCTGTGTGTTGAATTGCGGCGGCAAAAAACTCCTGCATCAGAGACCGCTCCCAGCCCTAATTTTCCTGACTTTTTCCAGAAGATTGAGCTGTCTGCCACGCAATCCTCTACGAACCAATATCTCTTCAAGCGCATCCCAGTCCTCGGTTGCCGGTGGGCTGTGGTAATCCCAACGATCCTCATCAGAACGCTTGAACTGCCACTTGGCTTTATGAGAATCCACGGATACGCGCACCTCTCGCTTTACACCGTCTGCCATGCGAGTGGTCCATGATATCTGCTTTTTCATGTCGAAAGACTACGCATTCACAAGCGTGTTGCCAAGAATTGAATCGCGTTTTCAAAACTTGCGCGACCGCAAAAATCACAAAGAGAAAGATTGACCCTAAACGACCAATCAGGAAAATTATGGTCGCAGCGCACGATAGCGAACTCGCTTCGGATGGTACTTATCGCCCAACTTTTTCTCACGCCATTCGTTGTAAGCCTGGTAGTTACCCTCGAACCATATTACAGTGCTGTCGCCTTCGAAAGAAAGTATGTGTGTGGCAATTCGATCGAGAAACCACCGATCATGGCTTATCACAACCGCGCATCCTCCAAAATTGATCAATCCTTCTTCCAAAGAACACAACGTAGCCACATCAAGGTCGTTTGATGGTTCGTCCAATAGAAGCAAATTGCCGCCCATCCGAAGCAGCTTGGCCAAGTGCACACGGTTGCGTTCTCCCCCCGAAAGAGTCCCAACCTTTTTCTGTTGATCCGCGCCTTTTAAGTTAAATCGAGCACAATAGGCGCGACCGTTCATTTCTCGGCCACCCACTTCTATTGTTTCATGACCGCCGGTAATCTCTTCAAACACCGTTTTCCCCGCATCAAGATTGTCGCGAAACTGGTCAACGTACGACAAATCTACGGTATCGCCTATTTTCAACTCTCCGCAAGTGGGTTGTTCCATACCAACAATCATCTTGAACAATGTCGTCTTGCCTGCGCCGTTTCCCCCAATAACCCCTACAATTCCACCGCGCGGGAGATTGAAATTAACATTCTCCATAATAACACGATCGCCATATACCTTGCTCAAGCCTTCGCACTCCACCACTTTGTCCCCAAGTCGGCGCCCGTGAGGTATTTGAATGATAAGTCGGGATTGCTGCGTATCGAACTCACGGGAAGCAAGTTCCTCGTATCTTTTCAGCCTGGCCTTGTTCTTGGTCAACCGGCTAGACGCATTCATCCGAACCCATTCGAGTTCCTGGGAAAGCAATTTTTTTCGTGAAGCATCCAGTTTGGCCTGTTGTTCGGACATTATCTGCTTCTGCTCCAGCCAAGCCTCGTAATTACCTTTGTAAGGAAATGCCCGGCCACCTTCCAATTCCAGAATCCATTCGGTGACGTTCATCAGAAAATACCGATCGTGCGTTACAACAATCAGCGTTCCAGCAAACCGTTTCAGATGCTCCTCAATCCAAGCTACCGAATCTGCATCCAGATGATTTGTCGGCTCGTCCAACAGAAGAATATCGGGATTCTGCAGCAATAGCCGGCATAGCGCCACTCGCCTCTTCTCGCCGCCCGACAGAACTTTTATCGGCGTATCCCCGTCGGGCAAACGCAATGCGTCCATTGCCATCTCGAGATGATGATCCAACTCCCAGAGTTCTTTGGCATCAATTTCAGTTTGCAACCTATCGAACTCGTTTCCTAATCTGGCCATCTCGTCATCGGATAAGTCTTCTCCCATCTTTGCGCAAAGTTCGTCGTAGCGATCAAGTATAGCACGCTGCCCCGCCACGCCTTCCGCGACTACTTCCTGCACGGTTTTCTCAGAATCAAGCTGCGGCTCCTGCTCCAAGTGCCCAATGACTCGATTCTTCGCGACCTGCGCTTCTCCAATAAAATCCTTGTCAACTCCGGCCATTATACGAAGCAGACTCGACTTGCCGGATCCGTTTGCCCCTATAACTCCTATTCTGGCTCCGAAGAAAAACGCCAGATTAACGTTGTCCAGAATAACTTTCGCCCCAACTTGCTTGGTAAGATTCTTTAGCACATACGCATATTCACCCGCCATACATGAGCCTCATCTCTTCAAAATGTCACATGCACCGGTTTGATCCGCCAGATATCACGGCAATATTCTTCTATGGCGCGATCGGAAGAAAACCAACCCATGCGCGCTACATTCAGGACCGACATACGCGACCATGCCTCCGGATCCTGATAGGTATCGCTGACACTGCCTTGACATTTCACGTATGCCGCGTAGTCCGCAAGTGTCATGTACCGGTCTTCATTAATCAGTGATTCAACCAGCGGCTGGAACAGGCTGGTATTGTCGGGTGAGAAAAACCCGGAGGCTATCATGTCAATGGCCTGCTTGAGCTCTGCGTCGGCTTCGTATATCTCGCGCGGATTGTATCCGGACGCTTTACGTTCCGCGACTTCGACGGCATTCAAGCCAAAAAGGAAAAAATTCCGGGCGCCTACCGCTTTGCGTATTTCTATGTTCGCG
>JAFGTH010000169.1 GCA_016934225.1 Lentisphaerota bacterium
CAGTGACCGAGTACACATATGTCTACGTGCTGCGAAGCTGCTCGCACAAAGAGCGGTACTATACCGGATTGACCAAGGACGAAGCCGTCTATTTGTTGCGTCGAACTTGATTGCTTGCCCAAACAAGAAAATGGCCCGTCAGCCAGTTTGATTTCATTGGACACCGCCGCAACACAATAGCATGCAGCTTATACTCACAACAACGATGAGGTCCTCTCATATCGAACCAGCTGAGGGCCAAAACAATAAATAAGCACGATCCATGCCATTGAAAAACAGCTTTTTGTATATGCGGTTAATTTGATCATAAATAACAGAACCATGACAATTTACGGACAATGTCCCCAAGATTGAACGGATATTGTGAAACGGTAATTTTTGTTTCTCGCACAACGAAGAATCAAAATTTAGAAATTGATTCCTGGCGTTGCCGATTGAATAGTTCTTGTGTTTTACATAGGAACTGTTGAGTATTCATAATTACTATTGTTTTCATTATGAAAAGTACGAAGATGGCTGGAAGATTGCTTGTTCCAGGGAGAAAATATGTTTCCCTCGGTTTTGTATGTTATGCATGACGAATAATGAAGAATAGGGTATCTCGCATGGCTAGCAGAAGGAATATATTGGCGGAGACGGCTGAAGGAATGGCGCAGAAGCAGAGGGAGATCTCTGTATCGGAATTCTTCTCAAAAAACCGTCATTTGCTTGGTTTCGATAATCCGCGGAAGGCGTTACTAACGACTGTGAAGGAAGCTGTTGACAATGCCTTGGATGCATGTGAGGAGGCCAGGATAGTACCGGAAGTGAGCGTCGAAATAGAACAAACTGGTGTTTCTAGATTCAGGATAATAGTCACGGACAATGGTCCTGGTATTGTTAAAGCGCAAATTCCTCAGATATTTGCAAAGCTTCTGTATGGATCAAAATTTCACAGATTACGCATGTCGCGAGGACAGCAAGGGATTGGGATAAGCGCTGCCGGTATGTACGGGCAGTTAACTACCGGCAGTTCGACAGTGATTCTATCGAAAACCAAGCGGAACAAGAAAGCCAACAAAATTGTTGTTCAGATAGACGCTCGCAAAAACAAACCGACCATTCTTCAGGATGAAGAAGTCTCATGGGAACCGACATTTCCGCAGGTGGATGCAAACGGGAAACAATGCGAGAATGTCAGCTATAACCATGGAACCTCCGTATCAATTGAAATGGAGGCGTCGTATATAAGGGGCAAGTTATCGGTTGACGAATATCTTAAGCAGTGCGCGGTGGTGAATCCTCACCTTGAGATTCTCTGTCGAGTTAGGCTCTTAAAAAAACAGAATGATGACGGCAACGATGGGGCAAAAAAAGATCAAAATGCGCGAATTGAGACGGAAGATGCTCCGTGGATCGTGTTTCATCGTGTAAACAAGAAACTTCCGGATCCGCCCGATGAGATCAAGCCTCATCCGCATGGAGTCGAACTCGGCGTGTTGATGCAGATGTTAAAGGATTCGAATGCTCGGACTTTGCGTGCGGCGTTGAGCCAGGATTTCTCAAGGGTCGGCAGCGGAACGGCCCTGGCGATATGCAAACATGCAAAACTCAGTCCGAAAGCCAGGCCTGCCCGGATCGCTCAGAATGAAATTGAAGCTTTGTACAAGGCGATCAATGAGACGAAGCTTATGCGTCCGCCCACCGATTGTCTCTCTCCGATTGGCGAGGAGCAGATTGTTGCCGGGCTTAAGAAAGAAATTGTCGCGGATTTTTATACAGCGGTTACTCGTGCGCCCATGGTGTATCGCGGCAATCCATTCCAAATTGAAGCCGGTGTGGCCTATGCAAAGGGTGTTCAGGGTTCAGAGTTGAGCATGGAGGATCCGGTGCGCTTAATGCGCTTTGCTAACAGGGTTCCGTTGTTGCATATGGCGGGAGGTTGCGCGATAACCAAGGCAGTTACCGGTGTCAACTGGCGCAGTTATGGTTTGGCGCAGCCACGCGGATCCTTTCCGGTTGGGCCGATGGTGATAATGGTTCACGTTGCAAGTGTGTGGGTTCCGTTTACAAGCGAGAGCAAGGAAGCAATTGCTCACTATCCCGAGATTATCAAGGAGATAACATATTGTCTTCAGGAATGCGGTCGGCGTTTGTCGGTATATTTAAAGCGTAGGTATAAACAAGCCGAAATGGCGCGTAAGCGGGACTATATTGCGTTATATATTCCACATCTTGCGCAGGGAATACAGGACATACTAAATCTAAACGATCGTCAGAAATCCATTGTAACCAAGAACCTGAATAAAATGCTTGAACGCACGCATCTGGAGACCTGAAGCAAGACACGTTTGGACAAGCGTATGCATGTGGCGGTATTCGGTTGGGGGGTATGATATGGCTGGAAAGAAAAGCAGAATAAAAGCATTGCGCATTGCGCGAAGAGCGTCACCGAAAAAAACCGCATTGATTGGCAAGAAGATTGGAAAGTCTGGAAGCGCGGCAGTTCGGAAGGGTGCGAAGGTTGCGGTAGGATCAGTCAAGGCACCCCCGGTGGTCAGTAAAAAGGAAGCTTCGGCCCGGATTGTCGCCACTGCAGAGACAATTTATCATGATATCGTCAAGAAGCATAAGAAACCCAGCATGAGTTTCCCTGTTCGTTCCTTGTCGAATGTTAAGTATGATATAAAACGTGGTCATTTCGAGATTAAAGGCAAGATGTCCACCAGGACGTTGACATATAATACGGTCAAGACCTTTGCTCAATCAATGCGTCTGATGGCGACGACCAAGAAAGATCTTCTGGACAGGGACGATATAGCCGGAAAACGTGAAATTTATTACAACAGCAAGAGTTGGGGAGAGTGTCGGTTTGATCAACAGCCGGAGAGCGATGCCTTGTTGGATGATACAGAGGCGATGCTGGGCATTAATCGAGAGCAGTTAGGTTACGTGCCTGAAGAACGGGGTGGGGATGTGGCGGGTCCGTTAGTAGTTGTTGACCGGAATCCAAAGAGCGGACAACGCGTAAAGATAGACTGTTCCAAATTGGGAACCGGTGCTTGGAGTATACCATCCCGAGTCGAACAGCTTGAGTTTGAGTGTACGGGTAAGTTTATTCTTGTAATAGAAACTGCATCATTGTTTCAACGTCTTGTGCATCATCAGTTCTATGACACTGCGAAATGCGTACTGGTTTCAATGAGCGGCGTACCGACTCGAGCCTGTCGCAGGTTCATTCGGCGTTTAGCAGACGATAAAAAACTGCCTGTGCTGGTGTTTACTGATGGGGATCCGTACGGGTACTGTAATATCTACAGGACATTAAAAGTTGGGTCGGGGCAAGCCGCTCATATTAATAGATATTTTTGCGTTCCTCAGGCGCGTTATTTAGGCGTAACGCCGCAAGACATAGCCGACTACAAGCTGGAAGATGCGACGCATCCGTTGGAAGCTGTAGATATAAAGCGTGCGAAAGATGCGCTGAAAAACGATCCTTTCATACAGCATCATAAGGAATGGCAGGCGGCGTTGAACCAAATGCTTGCTATGGGTGTTCGCATAGAGCAACAGGCTTTTGCCAAACACGGATTGAACTTTGTTCTTGAGAGATACCTTCCTGAAAAACTGAAAAAGAAGCAGTTTTTGCCTTAGATGTGTTTCGGACTGGACGTGGCGTGTCCGATTCAAGTTGCGTTGAAACGATTGCGCTTATGCGGCGATTTGCAAGGGAACGGAATCATCGTTTTTTTGGATTGGTTTTTCTGATGTGACGGGTGGTGGATCGAGAAGAAGCTTTTGTAAATGGCGCTGCGGCGCTGGAGAACGCTTTCGAGAATTCTGCTACGGTCTCCCACCGTGTTTTCGGATCTGAGGCCATGGCTTTTTCCAGTACATTCCTGATTTTGGTTGGAACCCCTGTCAGCGGTTCGGGTTCCATATGCAACGCATCCATATAAGATATATTTTCCGGGAAAGGATGTTTGCCGGTGGCGAGTTCGTAGGCCACAATTCCGAGAGAGTATATATCGGTCTTTGGCGTGACTGTTTCTCCGCGCTTTTGTTCGGTGCTCATGTAGACCGGCGTTCCTGTAATGTAATCGGAGTCTGTCTGCTTGCCCATGAGGCATGCAAGACCGAAATCTATTATCTTTATGAATCCGTCAACACTAAGCAGGATGTTTTCCGGTTTCAGATCCTGATGTATAACATTATGTTCATGAGCATAGGATAGCGCCGATGAACATGCTTGTACGATCAGCGCTACGGAATTAATCGGCAGTTTTCCGTCTTGTGTGATTACGTGTCGGAGCGAGCATCCGTCAACATATTCCATAACGAGGAAATGGTCTGCCCCTGCTTTGTCAAAGTTGTACAACCGCACAATATGCCGATGAGATAACGTCATGGCGATTCTTGCTTCTTCTTTGAGTACTGATATCTCTTCGTAACTGGATGTCAAATTTGGACTAAGCACTTTAACGGCGACATTTGTGTGAAGAAACAAATCTTCAGAAAGATAAACTATACCAGTTCTTCCGGTGCCGAGCACTTCGCCGAGTTTGTAACGATCGCCAAGCGTTTCACCGGTGCGAAATTGCGAATTGCCGGGCCATATGTTTGCGCTGGCATGTTCGTGGATTATGGGAAGCGATTGTTTAAGTACGACAGTAGTCTCGCCGGCGGAGGAAAACATTCTTGCTTTTGGACGTGCCTGTTTAGTGTAACGGTTGATTCCATCTGCTACCAATTGCCGTACCTCGAGCGTGTCGAGCGGTTTCTCAAGATATTTGGAAATGCCTCCTCTGTTAAGGGCTGTTATCATGTCGTCGCGGTCCATTTTGCCGCTCATCAGAATGGATACTATATCGTTATTGGCTTTGCGGCCGGCGGCAAGTATTGCATTCCCGTCTATTTTGTTGTCCATATGGAGATCGCAAATCAACAGGGAGATTTCTCTCGTCGAAAGGATCTTTATTGCTTCCAGAGGATTGTCGGTGGTGACAATCTCATAGGGTAAATCCTCGAGGCATGTCGCAAGCAGGTCGAGCACATCCTTGTCGTCATCAACTATTAATACTGTGTTGCGTTTCTCATTCATTATTTTGTCATACATCCAGACATTTGTATTCAATACTGCGATTCATAGTCAAGATCAAAGCGTTTTGCTTGATTGCAGCAGATAAACACAGTATCAGAAAAGCCTGCCAAAAGAAAAGATGACAATAGCAGGCGATAAACTTGACTTGAACAGTCTGGTGCGATGTTCTATATCGCAATGCAGCAAACACAAGCAAGACGGGCGCAATGGCCGAATCAGAAAACAAGCGGTTCATAGTTGATCATATGCTCATTAAACTGGGCAAATATCTGCGAATCTTGGGTTACGATGCTCAATGGGATTGCGCTGTTCGAACACATGAACTGATACTCAGAAGCAACAGAGAATCACGCGTGTTTGTTACTCGCAACACCAAAATAGACGATCAATATCCGCGTCCGACAGAAGTTGTGCATATATTGTCACATGATCCAGTCGAGCAACTTCAAGAAGTTGTCAACGAGTTCGGATTGAATGTGGAAAGCTTGGTTTTTTCCAGGTGTGTGCGTTGCAACGCGATACTGCTACGAGCTTCAAAAAAAGAAGCGGAGCAAGCTGTGCATCCCAATGTGTTCAGGAGATACTCCGTGTTTTACAAATGTCCTGAATGCGGCGAAATCTTCTGGCGCGGTAGCCATGTGCGCAATACCTGCCGAAAACTGGGAATTCGCAATCTTTGCGATTTGGATGATTAATTCAAATATCGCAGTACTCAGTGAAAGGCATCGGATCTCAACGGGCGTTTTGCTCAAGACAGATCTGTCCGGCGATGGTTGGACATGTAGCAGTTGAAGCGATATTCGGATTAACTACCACTTCTCATAATGCACGGCCGCTTCATTGTACCTGGTTCGTGCTTGAGGAATTGAATTTGGCCAGCCGATAGATATGACCGACACCGGCACGATGTTGTCGTGCAGACTGAAGAGTCCGCGAATGTGATTGATTCTCTCACGGCGGGGATGGACGCCTAACCAGCAAGCGCCAAGGCCAAGCATGCTTGCTGCAAGCAGGATGTTTTCGATTGCAGCGCTGCAATCCTGAATCATGTAGGATTCCTGGCTGTCATGGGCTTTGTTCATATCGCCGCATACGACTACTCCCACTCCGGCCTTTCTCAGCATTTGTCCGTTCGGCAAACCGTTTGCGATTTGGCCCAGCATGTTTTTGTTGCGCACAACAATGAAGTGCCAGGGATCTTTTGTTACAGCGGATGGCGCTGCCATGCCGGCTTCCAGTATGTCTTTTATCATATTGTCAGGTACTTCCCGGTTCTTGTATTCCCGAATACTTCGTCGCGCGAATATGCTTTTAAGATTTGAGTGCATACATTCTCCATTGTTAGCTAAACTAAAGCCCGAGAACATTATCAATGCCTTGCATGGCTTTTAAAGCGAGTTCAGCGAACTCGGGCAACGGTATTCCGATGAGTTCACATTCATGAATAATATCCCTGTTCACCGACCTCGCAAATGATTTCTCTTTCATTCTCTTGACAATAGACTGAGGTTTCACGGCTGCAAGTTTTTTGTCGGGATGAACAAGTGTTGTGGCAATGATAAGACCGGTAATAGTTTCTCCTGCTGCGAGAGCGTGGTGAAAGACTGTCGAACGCTTTTCATTGTGCGCTAATTCATTGTGCATTCTGATTGCGTCAATAATTTCCGGATCAATGCCGTGCGACTGGAGTATCTTCATAGATTCGATGCCGTGAGAGTGAAGGTTGGCTTCGGTGAGTTCGACGTCCAAATCGTGCAGTAGTCCTGCAAGCGCCCACATTTGGCGGTTTTTGCCGAGCTTGTCGGCTAGCGCCGCCATTACTGCCTCTGATGCGAGGCAGTGTTTAATAAGATTTTCGTTTTTCAAATGTTCGCGTAGGAGCTTCAGAGCTTCGTCTCTGTTCATGTCAATAAAATATCAGTGGCCAACCGACAAATTCAAGGATGAAACAGAAACTCACAGAAATATACGGGAAACGATCAATAAAATCATGCATAAACCGATGCCCATTATCTGTAATAAGCAAGCGAGGGCTGCGCACAGCGCTATCCTAAGACGGGCACATATTTCCGCGAATCTTGACATTAAAGAATTCTCATGTAACATTATTTGTGAAAGGGATTGTGATTATGCCGAAAGTGTTGGTGGTCGACGATGACAGCGAGATATTGTCCACAGTGACAGTAATTCTGGAGGCCAACGGCTTTGACCTGACGCCTGTTCCTCAGGGTGATCAGGCGCGGGACATGATTCTCGCAA
>JAFGTH010000170.1 GCA_016934225.1 Lentisphaerota bacterium
AGGCTTGCGCCCGCCAGCCAATAGAGCATGTGCGGCCTGCTCCCGTGCGCGATATTGTTAACAACCTGCATTATATCCCAGCGCGAGCCGTCGTAGTAAGGAGCGGTCGTGCTGAACTGTTTCCTGGTTATTTTGTAGAAAGTGTCGTAAGGACACGTCGCCGCTTCGTTGGCAAAAATGCGGCGCCGGATCCCGTCCCTACAGCTCCACTCGATAACATGCTTGAGAGAACCGGGCGAAATCGTGTCGTAACCGCGATGGCTGAAGATATCCGTATATTTCAATACTCCCAGTTCAAGCACATCCTCTGTCCATGCAGTCATGGCCTGATATGTCGCAGGGGCAAGCAAAACACAGTCCGGATTCGCGCGTTTCGCGGCGGCATAGCCGGTGCGCACCACTTCCAAAAAGCTTTTCGGGTCATTGGCGTGGTATTTTTCGGGCGTAAGCTCAAAATATTTTATGCGCCCCCGGAAATGGGAAACAATGTTATAGACATAAGTCTCCCATGTTTTCAGGTCTATTTTGAGGCTCGGATACAAAGGGCTGTCGCTGTAATCCTTTTCCTGCGACCATTGCGGAGAATGCGTTCCGCTGATCCGGAAACAGCACATTATTTCAAACCCGTAACTCAATACGCGGTTAATTTCTTTGTCCGGATATACCCATTTGCCGGGCTCGGGCTCGAGCCAGCGATGCATCAGGCTGTCGTCCTGAGAACGATACCACTTCACGCCCAACGCTTTAACTCTTGCGAGATGCTCATCGCTGGTGTTGAAGGCGGATCCGAAATAAGATTCTTCGGCCGGAATGTCGCGGGGATTGGGTAGGATGGAAAAACAAAGATCGCTTTCCGGCGAACCGTCTTCCCGATAAACTTCTCCGCGAAAAGCGCCACTAACATCAGCAGGCAAAAGACACGGCAGAACCTGCCGTGCGCCTTTGGCGGGATCAATGGCGAACTTGCGTTCTGCGACAACGCGTTCCCAGTAATCAACGATTTTGACAGTGAATTTCTCGGGTTTTGTCGCTCCGAAACCACATGTCGCGGCAAAATCCAGAAAATTTTCTTTGCCAAGCTCGTAAATCTGAATCGGCGAACGATTGAGTAAAGCCGCTTCAATCGGATAATGAGGCTGAAAATCCGAAGGCGCTTCACCCTGCTCGAGCTGCATGGCGTCAATCATAACATATCGGCCACCTATGGAAATATGGCACTGCGTGTCGGTCGCATCCTCAGGCACTGTGAATGTAAGAGAATAACGTTTCCACTCAAGGCCCGGTCTCCCGTCGCTCGTCCGCCGCATTTCCACCGGTTCTTTCGGTTTTGGGACAAGGTTGACGTTGTAACTTAATTGGACCGTCTTTGGATTGTCACTGCGCGCCCAGACGGAAAACGTGTAGGTTTTGCCCGCATCGAGCGGGTAAAGTTGACTGCGTAATTCGCTTGAGTCCCAATAATCGGCAATCCATCTGTGCGGACATCCCTCCATGGAAAGCAAGTATTGCCCGTGTTTAGCCGGCACATTTTTGGTTGTCTTTCGCGGTTCAAGGGCTTTGCCTGCCCATCCCTTTCGGAGCTCCAGTTCAAAACTTGAGTTCTCAATTAAATTGCCGGATGCGCCGGATGCAATTCCGTTCATCGTCATTGCGACAAAAAACGCAAGCGGACATGTCAAGAAACATGATCTCATATATTTTCCTTTCGTTCGCATATTTGCATAGGCAATTGTAATCTAAAACAAGTTTTGCAACACACTATTGCGTCTTTGTTACTGCGTGTTGATTTGCCTTTAAACGGTTACACATACCATCGTTATTATTTACCACATTAAACAGAAAAAGAATAGATAAACCGGTTTTTTTCATATACTTTTCGGAAGCGCAAACCGAATCAGGCTCGGGCCATGACCGAGTACAAAACGTTTTCTATTTAGAAACGTTTTCGACCAATTACGTTTGCATATTGTCGCTCAGGCTACTGATTAAGGCAAGCACAGCTCTCAGGACAAGCAGTTGAAGCAGTCGCATAACCCTTGCAGTCGGTGTTCCAAATAAACAACTCAATCACAAGACGCTTTTTTAACGTTCGTCAGGCTATCTTCGTTTTAGTAAGGCGTCGGTCAAAATTGCAGATGTTTACTAAAGAAATCCCGCGACTTATTGCCTCCCCAAGAGTGTTCTTTCGGGAAGAGATCAAGCTCAAGATTATTTTCTGATCCGGCAACATGGTATATACGTTGCACTTTTTTATGACATTTCATAGCCGTATCAACCACGAAACACGTATCGTAAGCGCCGATATCTACGAGCAAGGGCCGTGGCGCCAAGAGTCCCTGAAGGTCCGGCAGATCCACAAGCTTGTAAAGGCCGGGCGCGACCTGCATTCCACAGTAGTTGATATCGCGGATGCCAAAGGCTTCCCACAAATCGCTGTAACAGATTATTTCACTCGCTTTGATGCGTTCGTCGCAAAGTGTCATCCAAAGCGCCATTGTTCCCCCGCCGCTTAATCCCATTACGCCAAGCCGCTTTTTATCCACATACGGAATTGAAGCGATAAAATTCGTGGCGGCTTTGCCGTGCGCCACGTTGATTGAAAGAGACGTCATTCCAAACATAGTGGCGTGCAGATAATAGAGATTACACCAATCTCTGCCGCCATCGGTTTTCAAGTGGTTAGGCTTATTGCCGTCATTGCGCTCTCCAAATCCGACCCAGTCAATCGCATATGTGATATAGCCGTATTGCGCCATGACTTCGCCGTAATTGTAATTAGAACGTTCAATGCTCTGACGAAGTTCCGGGCTGGAATCGTTCCCCATGACAGGTTCCTTGCCGAATTGGTCATGTCCATGGCAACAGAGTATGGCCGGACGTTTCTCGCCTTTTTCAATATTTTCCGGAATATTGATCAGCAAGGTGGCGGACATGTGTTTTTGAACATCAATGATCCACTTTTGCCTTATCAACCCCTTGTAGTTCCATTGAGCCAGCAGTTCGGGTCTCAGCGGGACTTCCTCCGGAAAATCGCCAAGTGTATTCAGCACTTCGCGCAGAGTTGTTTTCTTCCATTTTGCAAAATCGCTCTTTGTTTTTCCATTGAAAGCGCGCAATGGTTTATGCTCATTGGCCATCTCGGCGAACATTTTCTGAGGACTAAGATTTCTGAAACTCATATTTGCTCCCCTTTGCTTGATGTGTTGCCAACATGTACGGAACAATTTTTAAACCATATATCAGAAATTGGGGGAAAACAAAATAATTCCGATAGAACGGGAAACCCGGCCATTACTGTCGGTCTCTCGGCCAACACAAAAATCTTTTTGTTCTCTACTGCCAACGCGGCAAATTAAGGCACCAAACAGCGACAATTTTGCATTGTCGTTTTGCGTAAAATCACGGCAACTCAAGAAATCAATAATAAGCGTTTGCTAGAATGTTCGTCATAGCAGACACCGAATCACCCTTTATATACACGGGGCTCGCGCCTATTGTCAGGTAATC
>JAFGTH010000171.1 GCA_016934225.1 Lentisphaerota bacterium
TAAAGGACTCAGTCCGGTAAGGCACCAACCCAAAAAATACAGTGATCCCTTGGAAATGTGTCTCGTAAAAGGTGATTGGAAAATTGTCTGGAAATTCGGGCCGCAGAAAGTTGAGCGATTTCATCGCGTGATAGATCCCGGCGAAAACCGTTCTATAAGCGAAAAGGGCGCGCAAAATCGAGCGCCGAGTGTTGACGAGCTTAAACGGTGGTATGAAGATTTGCCGAAATATGAAGCTGGGCAAGAAATAGAAATAGACGAAGAAGATCTGCAACGATTAAAGAGTCTCGGTTACATTGGAGACTAATATCGAGTTCCGAGATTCTTCGTTGTATACCGAATCCAGATTAATTCATGTATCATGCCGATCACAACAATGACGAACTGCCGCGGTTTTTACTTATTCATCTGGACGGGCTTTCGTATACGGAGCTGAATCGCGCAATTGCGGAAAGGCTAACACCGGCGATAGCGCGGTTTGTCAGCGATAACGCGGCATTAATGGAAACCTACTCATTGGTGCCTACAAACACACTGAACTTCTTCTTGCGCTTGTTGGCGGATCCCGCCGCGCATGTTGTAGGCAGTCGTTGGCAGCAACGCACGACCGGTCGAACAGTTGACATAAGGCATGCCGGTTCTTTGCATCGAATAGAAACGCAGTCCCGTGTATCGCGAGACGGTCCGTTTGACAACGCATTGTTATTTGGAACCTTACTAGGGGCGAAAGCGTATTCCGCCGGGATGGTGGTTTCGAACCGAACATGGGGCAATATTCTAAGGACGATTCGAATATTGAGCAGCAGTTTTCTGCCCGTTTTCTTTTCTTCGCCTATGGGTTGGAGCAATGCCGCCGTAGTCGGCAGAATAGATGCAATGGGCGCAAGGAGTATTGCTGCCGCCATGCGATCTCGACAACATACAGTGGTTTATATTTGTCTTTCGCAATACGATCAGTACTCACACAAACATGGTCTTCGAAGCAGCCAATCAGATTTGGCGCTTCAGGCATGCGACGGACTTGTAGATTCATTGCTACAGTGCGCAAACAATTATGGTTATTTACCGCTTTTGTTCTCAGACCACGGTCTAGCTCCATCATCTCCGTTTTCCGAAATAGCTGGCAAGGAGTTAAAAGATGTATTGAAGCTATTATGTCCTAACAGTGTGTGCAAAATATTTCCCAGCGGCAATTTGGCACATGTGTACATAGAGAACGAAAACAACGACTTGCGCGGCCAAACGCTGTTCAATGTGGCTCAACGGGTATCGGAGATAGACGAAATCGGCCTGGTCATTGCAAAAATTGGCTCGGAGCAATCTGTTTTCTTTAAAAGCGGGGAAGAAATTGATGCGAGCTCGGTATGCGAAAAAGATGCTCGTTTGGCTCCAGCGCTTCGACGATTGGCAGGGCATCGCGACTCAGGAGATCTTCTTCTGTTCGGGGCAATTGTAAACGACAGGGCTGTCAATTTCATGCATCAACGAGCGTGCCATAACGGCTGGTCGCTTTCTCAAACACAGAGTTTTCTTGCCGGACGTATCGCCTTGCCGACCGATAATGAACGCGACATCGTGAAGCTGCTTTTGCGAGCGACTAGTCAAGCGCGTTAAGCAGCTTCACTACCGTTTTCCGTCCCAGAGTCGTTTCCTGGGTTTATCAATGAACATCTTATGTGCTTCCGCCAAAAGATCGGGAATTGGCAAATGTTCCGGGCATTTAGGCAGACATTGCTCACAGTTATTACAATGATCAAATTTTTCGCCGGCGAACCAGACCTTATCGCCGTTAAGCAAATTGTAGCGCATTTTGCCGAATTTGATCATGTTAAAGGCTTTCCCAAGATTTCGAAGCCGCAGAATTTCCGGAATTGCAACATTTTGTGGACATGGCATACATTTGTAACAAACCGTGCAACGAGTGCTACCGAGAGCTTTTTTTCGATATTTCGGCATTGTTCAAGAGCCGACAACTGTTCTTTAGTGAGACAATCTGGTTTTTCAACAGCGCCCATATGTGCATCGAACTCTTCCGGTCGCGCAGCGCCAACAGTTAAACTGGTGACTCCAGGCTGCGCCAGCAGCCAGCGATGAGCAAGAACCAACGGTGTGAATGGCGCGCATGCGTTTGAGAGTTGAGGTGTTGGCGCGAACAGCAAACCGCCCTTTTCCGTCGGCGATAATATAAGTATGCCTATGCTAAGTTGCTCTGCTCTTGCCGCGCTTATTGCATTGCGTTGATGAGTCCACCAGAAATGGATGCTTGCGGAGGAAAAGAAACCTGTTTCCATGGCCGGGATCAGCAATTCAGGGCCGCCGTGACTGGAAAATGATACGTGCGAAATAAGCCCTTCATCCTTAGCCTTGAGCAATCCGCCGAGACAAGCATTCGTATCGGTTGCTAATTTCAACCGTTCCGGTGTATTGATTCCGTGCAAATCTACAATATCAATACGATTAATATTCATGCGTTTCAGCGATTCTTCAATATGCCGAAGTGTTTCGTCGGCGGATTTCTGAATTGGAACCTTTGTGGTGATGTAAAACTTGTCCCGCCCCAATTCCTGAACGGCCAATCCAATGAGACGTTCACTATTTCCGTAGCCTCGCGCCGTATCAATATGGTTGATACCAAGTTCCATTGCCCTACGCACTGTAGCAACAGCATTGGCCTCGCCCTTGTCGCGTTCTGCGGTTGAACATTTCTCATTGAACGGAATACGCATGGCGCCGAAGGTGAGGGCTGATATTTCCAGATTGGTTCTACCATATCTCCGGTAAAGCATAATCAATTTTCCAATTGAAGATTTCGTACGGTGATTGTGAATATTCTGCCGGGCATCGGTAAGAACGAATAATTTTTACGGAGTCAATATAC
Organism: Lentisphaerota bacterium; assembly: GCA_016934225.1. Classification (GTDB taxonomy): domain Bacteria; phylum Verrucomicrobiota; class Kiritimatiellia; order UBA8416; family JAFGTH01; genus JAFGTH01. The sequence continues at coordinate 2,879 of JAFGTH010000171.1, forward strand.
GTATGCAATTCCTGAACGATTTTGTCGGTTTGAAAAATTTCTCTAACCCTGGTGTAATCCACAACGTTACAGGTTGCTCGTCCAAAATGAATAATGCTTCACAGAACTCTACTTTAGACAAAACTTCCCTTGCGCCCTTAAGACCCATGACAAACAAAGCCGTGGACATGACATCTGCTTCGGTGGCGCTTCGGCTTACAACTGTTACGCCGGCCATTCCGCTGACGGGACGCCCCGTTCGAGGATCAATAATGTGTGCGTAACGCTTGCCTTCAATGGTCACAAAACGTTCATAATTCCCGGAAGTCGCCACGGCAAGACCATCGCGCAACATAAGGATTCCGACGAGATTTTCCTCGTGAAAAGGGTTCTGAACTCCAATCTTCCAAGGACTTTTATCGGATGGACGGCCCATGCACTTCATGTTGCCGCCGAGGTTAATTATTGCGTTGGTCAAACCCAATATCTTTAGCTTATTGTAACATTCGTCAACAGCATAACCTTTGGCGATGCCGCCCAGGTCTATTTTCATATCCCGCACGGGCAAAACCGCGGTCATATTAGAGATTGCCATGCGCCGCCATTCGACGAGCTGTTTTGTTCGACTGATTGTATCCGGGCCTGGTTCCTTTGCGAGTGTTTGACCGCCGTTAAATCCCCATAACTTTACAAGCGGCGATATGGTTGGATCGAAACATCCGTCGGTAATCTGTGCATAGTGCATGCATAGTTCAAGAAGAGGGCGAGTTTCCGGTTGGATTACGACGGGGAATTGGCCGGCTGATGCGTTGATCTTTGAGACATCGCTCTCCGGTACAAACAGACTGAATCGGTTGTTGATTGTTGAGAACGTGTCACGAGCTACCGAGGCGCTCTCCTTGAGCATATATTGTTCTGTCGCCGGAACCGTGATGGCGGCAAACGTTCCCATGACCGGCCATGTCTCTGTAACCGGAGATTCCGATGACGAACATCCTGCTAGCAGCATTGTCGTCAAAACCAGAACCGCGAAACATTCCATCATTCGCATTGTTGCGCAGACATTGTTCATTGGCCCTGTTTGCTGTCTATCGCCGCTATTAATTCTTCAAACGTTCGATATGCAGTGTCCTTTCCGAACCGTCGTATATGGATTTCAAAGGCGTTCCTTGCTGCATTATCATTTTCAGCCTTGTGAAAGAGACGGATCGCGTCCATAAGAAATCCATTATAAGAAGCCATCATTCCTTTATCCGTGTGTTTGGCAAGCATGCGTTCATATGTTGCGACAGCATTGGCAAAGACAGCCAGATTAGGCCGGGTGCGATACGCCGCACCTTCGAAATCGAGAAGACCCTGCGAGAGGGTCAATGACAACGTTTGCAGGATAATACGATCGCACGATATCAGATATGAACCCTCTGCTGTTTTCGATCCGATGTGCGCCCAATAAATAGCGTATGTTTCCGGCAAGCGCCAGTCCAGCGGTCCGTAAAGGCGATCAACTTCCTTTATTGTTTCGAGAGAGAGCCTATGCTCGTTACGCAATATACGCAATTTATTAGGATCGGCGGAGATTGCATTGTAATCAGGTTGTGCGCCGATGATCCCGTTCATTTCTTCGGCCCAGCGATATCTGTAGTACATATGCGCCGAGTCGGTGGTTCCGGCAATTTTATGTTGGAAAATGAAACCCAGCTCTCTGTAAAGCATGGCGTCTGCAGGATTATACTTCAACCCTTCATTCCGCAGCAAACGGATGCCGTGTTGAACCCAGCGCCAGCGATCTTCGGGATTCGGCATTATGACGCTCACGTTATAGGCCATATTCCATGCGTGAAAGGCCCATATCTCGCCTGCATAGGGTTCCAATTTAGTGATCCAATCGGCAAGTTGGACGAGTTCAAAATATTTGCCGGCGTCCTGCATGTGGGTTGCTCTCAACCATAGCATATCGGCTATAATGCCGCGGAACCCGCCCAACGCCACCGTTATGAATGCCGTAAGGGGCGAGGCGTTCTCAAGCTGTTCTGCCGTGATCAGACGTTGAGTCATGCGGTTCGTCGCAAGCGACGTATTCTGGCGGCCGGCCGCCAGAATGACTCCGACTCCGATACACACAAGAACGATTGATATAACCCTTGTCATTCTGCTCCTACAATAAAAGGTCAAATTCCCGTCTGCTTAGACAATAACTGCCGGCAGCGCAGAACGTACCGCAATAGATAATGATCAGTATCAATACCGCTTTGCCTGTCAGACTCCAAGAGACGGTCAGACCTTCGGACAGAAATGCTATTGGCCGAAACTGCATTGCCGGATTGACGACTATTTCCGCGGCTGAAGCGATTGACTCGCCCACAATCATGGCAACGGAACGATTGGTTGGGCCATGGCTATGATGCAGCGAAACAGCCGTGTCATGTTGAGCTACGGCTGAGAAATAGTTCACAATCAAAGCGATTACGATAAGAGTGTAAGCCGAAAATGTGGCTACCGGTAGTGAGAAGAATATTCCGGCGGTTAAACCGATCGCTCCGAGCGCAGCGAGTTTGCACAACATAATCAAGAATGTTCGCAGAAAGTTCATTTCAAATTTGCCTTCGGCGATGAGTAATTCTATCGGTTTATTTGAATCAAATATAACGGTTGTGGATGCGGCACGGTCTGCATTCTCGAATGTTACGGCCAAACTTCCGTCGGAAGGTATTGCGGAAAAAGGAATTTCAAATTCGTGCGTACTGGGATGATCCTCGGATATGTTAAAGGTGAGCGGTTCAAGGCTGGTATCGTTTGTTACGGGACCGATGATCCAGGCGCCCGTTACCGGGTTCGGCGATCGGAACGAAGGCAGAAAACTTACTCGGAGCGTAGCGGTCGTGTCTTTGTCGCCTGTTTTCCTTTCGCGGAGCCGTGAATTTTTAGCATAAATATGCGGCAAGCGCAGAATCCACTGCTTAGATTTACCGGGCGCAACGATTAGATCTTCTGCCGATAGTTGTTTTTTGATTTCGCGAATCGTTTTCTTATACGGCATATTATCCGGAATTTGGCCTGTTTTGACCAGCGCATCAAACCTTTTACCGGCCTCTTTATCAAGATCTTTGGCAAGAGGCAGTGTTTGTCTTCGCGCAATAAGCACTTCATTTTGAGCACGTTCAATATCGTCGGGCGTTACGCCTTGTACTTGCTTGCACCATAGCGTTGCTGCGTATATGATAAATACGGTTATTGCCAGCAGGGTAATATTCACCAAAAGCAACCCCAGCCATTTACCCAACCATATCTGCGCGCTGTAAACCGGTTTAACAGCCAGCAGGTATATCTGCTTATTCTCAATTTCGCGGGAAACAGATCCGCAGGATATCCAAAGGGTCATAAGTCCCAGAAAAAAACCGGATATATTAAGAGTGTAATTCAGCAATATTTTCAAACGACCGACCAGCGTACCGTCACCCTTAATCGAAACGGCAAGTATTCCGATGAGCAGAATAAGAATGATTATCATGAATCCGACGAATTTGGAACGCACGGCATCTCTGAAGGTTAATCGCGCAATATTGAGGATCTTACTCATGGGTCAAATAGTAGGCAACATTGTCGGAACCGGCCTTGCCGACTGAGGATCCGGTATTTCTATGAGCTTCTTGTACAACGTCTAAGAAGAATTGTTCGAGATTCATGGCAGGATGGTCCACTTTTGGATCCGTTCCGATCTTGTCTTTCAGCAGCGTAAGTATTTCGTTTATTTTGCCGGGTGGCAATGACGGCACGGTAAAACGGGTATTGTCTCGTTTTTCCAGGAGCTGATTGACCTTGCCGGTGGCACGTATTTTACCGTTGTAGAGTATAGCTACGCGGTCGCACACATCTTCGACATCAGCCAGCAGATGCGAGGAAAGTATAACGGTCTTGCCCTGCCTCGCCAGGGTTAGCATGAGATCCTTGACCTGTCTGCATCCCATTGGATCCAGGCCCGATGTCGGCTCATCCAGGACTATGAGTTGAGGATTGTTGATCAACGCCTGAGCAAGTCCGATACGGCGCGCCATGCCTTTGGAGAACTCACCGACACGTCTCGATGAAGCGTGGGTCAGACCGACCATGTCGAGCAGTTGAGTGATGCGCTCAATTCGCTGGGATCGTGTCATATCGAAGAGCTTGCCGTAGAAGTCAAGTGTTTCACGGGGAGTGAGGTAATTATACAAGTGTGAATCTTCCGGCAAGTAACCAATAAGTTGTTTGGCATGTACGTTCTTAGGCGCCGATCCCATGACACTGACGTTACCTGATGTCGGGCGCAGAAGCCCGAGTAATATCTTGATTGTCGTGCTTTTTCCGGAACCATTGGGGCCCAGAAGACCAAAAATTTCGCCTCGACCGATTTCCAAATCAATTTCATCCACGGCGCGGACTTTTGGCCTGCGCCAGAAATCCCGAAATACTTTCGTGAGTTTATCTGTTTTTACTATCGGTTGTTGATCCGATGTATCGGAATGCTGCATGGCGTATCTCCAATAGTTGTATTGTTCCGATTATTTCATATCCGCATGCCTGAATGATGCTATGCCGAGGCAGAGAACTCCGATGATATAAGCCACTGTATAAACTGCGGCACTTAACAAATAAGACCAGGGCACGGAGCCTCCTCTCCTTAGTGCGTCCGACATCCAAAAATGCTGCCAGTTCGGCAACAACATATGTGCCAGCGTCGGAGCGATGAAAGTCCCGGCGTAACGGCCAAACAGATAATCGGACAACAATCCAAGCGCGAAGAAAGCCACACAGAATATCACGGTTGATATGGTATCCAAACAGGAAGAAAGCGCCAACGCAATGGCGGCCAGAATGAGCAGAGCCATTGTTATCAGAATGCTTACCGGCAAAATTCGCCATTGGACTCTGAAATCAAACGGGTCAAAGTCTCCCAACTGATTGAAAAATCCTGAAATCACAAAAACTGCGAGCACACCAACGATAAGAAGGCCAAACGCAGTTGATTCAAAGGGCTGTTTGAGTTTGTAGTTAAGCAGCCCTGCGATTAAGTATGACAAAAAAACCGATGCGACCAGCATACCGGCAGTTTGCCAATCAGTAACATAACCGACGGTTTTACTCGTTAACATGAATCGCTCGGCGACTCTTTCGCTGAGCAGTGTCGCCGTTACGGAGCATATTGAGAATGCAATAATGACGAATGACACTCCGGCAAATTTTGAGAGAAAGAAAATATCCCTATTCACCGGTTTGGAAAGTACAGCGGATGCGGTTCCGCTGCGAATCTCACGGGCCAAAGACGAACACGCCGCATAGGCTGCAACGAACAGTCCGAAAACAAATTGGTAAGCCAAACCGCTGTCACGAGCCAACCTGCCGTCTTCTCCGAAATTATAGAGAGCGAGCATCGGCGTCAGAATAGTCAGCAGCACACAGGTTGTAGTCAGCAGCAGAAAGATTGGCTGTCGCGTTGCTTCAACAGCCGTTAGTGTCGCAAGCGTCACAAACTGTCTGAATTGAAGCCTCATGAGATAAGAATCTTATAACCAAAACGCGTCTCTATGCATCTTTTTCTTTCATCGCAGCACGGCGGCTGAGTTTTATGCGGCCACGGTCATCAACTCCAATGCACTTTACGCTCATTCTGTCGCCGACCTTGCAAATGTCTTCCACGCTATTTATTCTGCGATCGGCCATTTCGCTTATATGCACGAGACCATCTTTGCCGGGCAGTATTTCCACAAATGCTCCGAATTCTTTAATCCCTGTGACGGTGCCTTCATAGAGCTTGCCTTCTTCGGCTTCCGCAGTTATCAGCCCGACTTCGTGTACCGCGATTTCCATAGACTCCATGCTTGTGGCGAACACGGAGACGGTGCCGTCTTCCTCGATGTCGATCTGAGCGCCTGACAGTTCGGTAATGCGACGGATATTCTTGCCGCCGGGCCCGATAAGTTCGCCTATTTTATCCTCAGGAATCTTAAGCTGTTGGATTCTTGGCGCATATTTGGACATCGCAGACCGAGGTGCCGGTATTACACCGGCCATAAAATCGAGTAATTGAAGCCGCGCAACTCGCGCCTTATCGAACGCTTCCTCGACCAAAGCCCACGCAAGACCACGTATCTTCAAATCAACCTGAAAACCGGTGATTCCGTCCCGAGTGCCGGCAACCTTGAAGTCCATATCGCCGCAATGATCCTCAGCGCCGATTATATCCACAACAAGTTGAGCCTTAGCCGTGTCCGTAAACAACCCAATCGAAATTCCGGCTACCGGTTTCGTAATTGGGATTCCGGCGTCCATCATGGCGAGGGTGCCGACACACACACTGGCCATGGAAGAGGAACCGTTGGAACCCATAATATCCGACACGAGACGGATGGTGTATGGAGAATCGGCGGGTATAACTTCAACCAACGATCGTTCGGCAAGCGCGCCGTGCCCGATTTCTCGTCTACCGGTGAAACCGAGCTTACCGCATTCGCCGACGCTGTAAGGCGGGAAATTGTAATGCAGCATGAATTTCTTTTCATTACAGCCGCCAGTCACAGCATCCAAAGACTGTACATCGGATTTTGTGCCGAGAGTAACGGTTCCGAGCGCCTGTGTTTCGCCACGGCTGAAAATCGCCGAGCCGTGTGTTCTGGGTAATACGCCAATCTGCGCTGACAGCGGACGAATATCATCAAATCCTCTTCCATCAATGCGTTTACCGGTTTCCAGAACATTCTTTCGCACGATCTCGATTTCAAGCTCGTCAAATGCCGCTCGAAATTGCTCCTCCGTGGTTTCGGGAAATTTTTCTATCAGCTTTTCTTTAAGAGCATTCTTGATTTCAGAAATCTTTGTCGCTCGTTCGATCTTGCCGGCGATGAGAAGCGATTCGGTCATTTCCGCGCCCGAGATTTCGCGCGCCGCGTCCAAGAGCGTTGAATTTCCTGGAATTTCTGCCACTGTTTTGTCCGGCAAGCCCAACTTGCGCCGAAGTTCAATTTGCGCATCAATCAGTTTAACGCACTCTGCATGTGCGAGTTTCATTGCCGCGACCAGATCAGCTTCAAGCACTTCTTTCCCGCCGCCTTCAATCATGAGCGGCAAGTCTCTGGTGCCTGCATAGATCAAATCCAAATCGCTTTTGTTTCGTTCTTCATTGGTAGGGTTGATTATGAACTTGTTGTTGATACGTCCGACGCGGACGCCGGCTATCGGACCCATAAATGGTATTTTCGATAGAACCAGAGCCGTGCTGGCTGCCGTGATGCTGAGCGCATCGGAATCGTTCTCTCCGTCGGCCGACAGAAGCATATTGTTAATTTGTACATCATTACGATAATTGTTCGGAAACAAAGGACGAATCGGCCGATCTGTAATACGGGCCGTAAGGATTTCTTTCTCTCCAGGTCGGGCTTCTCTCTTGAAGAATCCGCCGGGGAATCGCCCCGCGGCGTAAAATTTCTCTCTGTATTCCACTTGGAGCGGGAAATAGTCAATGCCCTCGCGGGGGGTATCAGTGCAAGTCACGGCTGAGAATAGTATTGTGTCGCCCAGCGTGACTGTTACTGCGCCTGCAGCCTGTTGGGCGAGAAGCCCTGTTTCAATGATCATTTCTTTGCCGCCGATGTTGACGGATACTGATGTTGTATTTTGCATATGTTTTTTCTTTCTGTCTTACTTAGGTTCCATGGGTGCGAACACAAGATTGTTATACAAATTTGGATCGTAAACGGATGCCGCGAATAGAAAAAGGACTTATTATCTGCGAATGCTGAGATCTTTGATAAGTTTCTCGTATCGCTTTTTGTCCTTCTGCTTCAGGTAATCCAGCAGACGCCGACGGGCGCTCACCATCTTGATTAATCCAAAACGGGAACTATGATCTTTCTTGTGCGTCTTAAGGTGCTCTGTGAGCATGTCGATTCGCTTGGACAAGAGCGCCACCTGTACGTCAGATGAACCGGTATCGCCTTCATGACGTTGGTATTGCTTCTGTATGGATGTTTTATCAATGCTGCTCATTGCCCAACTGATTTCCTATTATCTCTTTTTCTTTTCCTCTCTTTTTTGTCTAGCGCAGCACTATAGTATGATATCGGAATGCGTGTAAAGCGATTCTTTGAGCTTTTTTTGCGAAGAATAATTGTTGCTTTCGCAATATCGCATGCAATATGTTGCGCCAATTCCGCGCGACTGTCGAATTTACGCTCGTTGCGAATCTTCTCAACGAAAAACACCTCAATATCTTTGCCATAGATCTTACGCGAAACGCCGAACAAATGAAGTTCCATAATCGGTTTAGGCGAGAGTTTCTTGCTAAAAGTCGGCCTAATCCCCAGGTTAAGAACACCGTCGTACAATTTGCCGTCCAGCAAGGCATGTATGGCATACACGCCCAGCGGCGGTACTACTTCGTTGTACAAACTGAGATTCGCGGTGGGGAAACCGAGTGTTTGGCCGATAGCCCTGCCGCGGACTACGGTTCCAAGTACCGAAACAGGGCGTCCAAGCAGTTGCGCTGCTTTAACAAGGTTGCCTTGCGCTATATTCTTGCGAATTCGTGTGCTCGATACTGGAGTACCATCACGCATAACAGGCATAACAGCCGTGACATCGAATCCGTAGCGGCGACCGAGTTTCGACAACAACACCGGATTTCCTCGCCGATTTTTGCCGAAGCGCCAGTTTGTACCGACAAAAATTTTGGAAATTTTCCCGCTGTTTGTTAAATGCTTCACAAAATCCGACGGAGTCATTTGCGCCAAATATTTGTCGAAGCGCAGAACAATGCATCCTTCCACGCCGGTTCTTTGAAACAACAACAGTTTATGTTTATCGGATGTCAGAAGCAACGGCGCGATTGCAGGCCTCAGGATTCGCATCGGATGTGTGTCAAACGTGAGAATCCAAGGGGACGCTTTACATTTTCGAGCAGCGGCAATAGTTCGTTCAATGACGCGTTTGTGCCCGATATGAACGCTGTCAAAGAAACCCGCCGCCAGGACAATTTTTCCAGGTTCTCCAACAAGCAATGACAAATCGGTCAATATTTTCATTATGAGCTTAAAAGACTTTTTTGCAAAAATGACTTTATCGGAATAACGTGTTTTGTCAGAGCGTCAAAGTCCATTTTCATAGCGTCGTTCAAAGGGATGGCATTTTCGACGCTTATTTCTCCGGAACCAGTACGGCGCAAGGCCTGTAGGTGCGCGCCGCACCCAAGATTTTTTCCGATGTCAGCGCAAAGCGTTCGCACATAAGTGCCTTTTGTGCATCGAACGACGAATGTTGCTGTTGGCGGAGTAAATTCCAGCATGCGGAACTCGTAAATATGAACCAATCTAGCCTTGCGTTCTATGATTTGTCCTTTTCTGGCTCTTTTGTACAACGGAACTCCGGCGATTTTAACCGCAGAAACCATAGGAGGCGTTTGATAGATATCGCCCACCAACGCACTCATTTGATCTCGAAGCATACTTGCCGACACTCTGCTGCAATCTTGTTCGCTAAGCACTTTTCCTTCGGCGTCTTCAGAATCGGTGGTTACTCCGAGCCGGATAACGCCGTGATACGTTTTGTCGGATCCGATGAATCTATCGGACAATTTAGTGCCTTTTCCGAGCAGAATAACCAATAGTCCTGTTGCTTGGGGGTCGAGGGTGCCCCCATGACCGACTTTCGCTGCTCGAAATCTTTTGCGCAGCATGGCTACGACATCGTGCGATGTCGGTCCGCTTGGCTTATCTATGATAAGCACCCCGTTGAGCGACTCGCCTTGCATCAATGGGCCCACTTTCCCGTATTGTAATATGTCCGGTCTCGGCAATTTATTGTTGTGCCTTCGAATCTTGTTCATTCCCTTTTTCTTCCGTGGCCTGCATATCCTGTCTCTCCATTTCCATAAGCACACCCAGAATGTAATCGCCCTTCTCAAGCGATGTATCGAGCTCAAATGTCAATCGCGGCGTGTATTTCAGTATCATGTTACTGTTAATCAGCGCCTGTATTTGGGGGCGGCATTCTCGAATCAAAGCAAGCATATGTGACCGTTCTTTCGCATGATCGCGAATTGATACAAGAACGCGAGCGGTTCTGAGACTCTTGCTCGTGACCACATGTGTCACGGTGACAGCCGACAAATCAATTTCGTATCCGCCCAGGAGTTTATGCAACGCGCCGCCAATCTCGCGTCGGAGCAATTCATTGACACGAGTCAATCGATCAACTGTCATGGATAAGTCCGATCACCGAGCTGTTTGCAGACAGGCTCGGCGTTTTAATTCAGAGAATTTGTTGTACTTCGTTCAACTCGTAGAATTCGAGCGTATCACCAGCTTCAAAATTTGTGAAAGAGGCCAGTTGGATTCCGCATTCCTGACCGTCTTTGACTTCGGATGCATAATCTTGAAAATGTTTGAGCGATTCTATGCGTCCTTCGAAAAGGGTTTCACCGTTGCGCATGACACGCGCTTTAAGCTTTGGTGTTACAAATCCGTCCGTAATCATACAGCCTGCCGCCTTGCCTTTCTTGCCGACTCCGAACACTTGGCGTATTTCGGCATGGCCGGTGATTTTTTGCTGCATTTCAGGCATGAGAAGCCCGACCATCGCATTGCGAACCTGATCTATCAATTCGTAGATCACATGGTGCAGATAAGTCTCAATTCCTTCCCGGCGGCATGCCGAATCAACACCCGGTTCTCGAGCGACATGAAACCCCATGATGACGGCGTGCGAGGCGCTTGCGAGCATTACATCATTGCTGGTGATGTTGCCGGTACCGCTGAGTATGATGTTCAGAGAAATCTTATCGCTTTTAATCTCTTTCAATGCATGAGTGATAGCTTCTATCGAACCGTGTGTATCTGCTCGAAGAAGCAGGTTAAGAACCGGTTTATCGTCATCCTGAGCATGACTGAGAAGTTCTTCAATAGAGACTTTCTTTGGAGTCATGAGCGACTCGGTCTTGTTGCTTTCGGCCGCTTTTTGTGACAAGAGTCGGGCCTTTTTTTCATTTGAATGCACTTGAAATTTTTCACCGGCCGACGGCACACCGGAAAACCCGAGCGATTTCACCGGCATAGCGGGGGTTGCAGCATTGATCTTATTGCCGCGATCGTTAATCAGTGCGCGTATTTTTCCGCAATTCTCGCCACAAAGCACAAAATCGCCCACTTTCAAAGTGCCGTTGGTGACCAGCAGATTTGCTGTGGGACCCATCCCGGCTTCCAACTGCGACTCGATGACGAACCCACACGCCCGCCGGTTAGGGTTGGCTTTGAGTTCCTGCATTTCGGCCTGAAGAAGTATCATCTCCAGTAAGTGATCAACACCTTCTCCGGTTGCTGCGCTGACTTCAACACAGATTGTATTGCCGCCCCATTCCTCAGGAGTCAAACCAATGGATTGGAGTTGTTTTCGAACACGATCCGGGTTTGCTGTCGGAAGATCAATTTTGTTGATCGCAATCATTATGGCGACATTTGCGGCCTTGGCGTGCTGAATTGCTTCTTCCGTCTGAGGCATAATGCCGTCATCGGCGGCAATGATTATGACTGCAATATCAGTGAGGTTGGCGCCACGCGCCCGCATTGCTGTAAATGCGGCATGGCCTGGAGTATCCAGAAAGGTTATGTTCTGACCGCCCGCGTCTACGACATATGCGCCTATGTGCTGAGTGATTCCACCATGTTCCCCTTTAGCAACCGAAGCTTTCCTGATATAATCAAGAAGCGATGTCTTGCCATGATCAACGTGACCCAAAAAAGTTACTACGGGAGGCCGTGGAATCAGATCTTCTGGATGATCTTTTTCCTCTTCATCCAATTCGGCTTCGCGCTTGCTGCGTATCTGTTTATGTTCTTCGGCGCGTTTCTCGTGATCTAATATAAAACCGTGTTTCTCAGCTATTTCTTTTGCAATGTTAATATCAATTCGCTGATTGATTGACGCCAGAACATTGTGAGTCATGAGTTCGGTAATAAGCATATTGGGGCGCATGCCGATCATTTCAGCGAATTCCTTGACAACTATGGATCCCCGTATCTTCAGGATCTTGGGATGAACAGAAGACGATAAAACTGTTGTTCCGGACGATTCCGGTTTCTCTGCCTTTAGCGGTTTTTTTTCTTCTTTCGGAATTACACGCTGCTTCGGCGTTGTTTTCTGCTGTTGTTCTGGTTGCGGAAGGGACACCGGCTCTGGTTTTGTCTGAGCTTTATCTTGCTGCCCGAGCGACTTGCGCATCAACTCAACGGCTGTTTCGTCAAGAGCGCTCATGTGGCTTTTGACGGATATACCGGCTTCCGTCAACGCAGCAAGGAGTTCCTTGCTGTTGAGCTTGAGTTCAGATGCAAGTTCGTAAACTCTCATGACTTTACGCGGTATCTCCTTCAGGTTGTGAGGCAACGGCCGCTTCGTAGATTATCTTTGCCGTCTCTTCGCTTAATCCGGCCGTTTCCACAAGATCACTGATTTCCGCCGCGAGAATACCTTCAACGGTAAGAAAGCCGGCATTAACCAGCGCTTCGGCATTTTCTTTCCCGATTCCATCCAGTGCTGCTAGCTCTTCGACTGCCTTTGCGACCTTCTCCTCAAAACTGACATTACTCTCGTCTTTCTGAATATCCACTTTCATCCCAAGCAATTTCGCCGTCAGGCGCACATTCTGACCCCGTTTGCCAATTGCAAGAGAGAGCTGGTCCGTATCTGCGATCACATGAACCACATGTGGGTCGTTTTCATCAATGGTGACCTTGGACAATTTGGCTGGTGAAAGAGCATTGGCGACGTAAGTCTTAATATCGTCGCTCCATCGTATGATATCAATCTTTTCGCCCGAGAGTTCGCGAACAATATTTTTTACGCGCATACCGCGCATCCCCACGCACGCGCCGACCGCATCCACCTTCGTGTCATGTGAGAACACGGCGATTTTTGTGCGATAGCCCGGCTCTCGCGCGATGCCTTTTATTTCCACAACTCCGTCGGTGATTTCCGACACCTCCAAATGGAACAGAGTTTTAACAAAATTAGGATGGCTTCTCGACAACACGATGCTCGGACCTGCGGAATTGTTCTGCACGGTCAGGATATAGGCGCGAATTCTATCACCGATCTGATATTCCTCAGTCGGTACCCGTTCGTTGGCGGGTATGATTGCTTCCGCGCGTCCGAGGTCCACAATAATGTCGCTCCGATTAAACTGGCGAACAGCGCCGCTGACGATATCTCCGATCCTGTTTTTGTATTCGCCAAAGACCATATCGCGCTCGGCCTGGCGAATTTTCTGTATAATCGCTTGTTTCGCGGTTTGCGCTGCGATTCTTCCGAAATCTTTTGGCGTTACTTCGATCTCAATTTTGTCGCCCAGTGCGGCGTCCGGTTTTATTGCCTTTGCATCGGCCAGAGAAATTTCGTGACAGCCCTTTGCGGGCCGTTCCGTTACAATGGCGTCGGCAAAAGCTTTTATTTCACAAGTTTGCCGATCAATATGGACCCGTAAAATCTCTTCGGTATCTATCCCGTGTTTAGACGCAGACTGCATTGCGTACTCGACCGCTTGTATCAGCGTTTCCCGATCGATTCCACGCTCTTTTTCCATATAATTAAGTATGGCTAGAAGCTCATTATTCATGGCTTTTTCTCACATCTACGCCTGTTAGGGCGCTTGTTTTCCTCCATACACACAAAAGAGTGGGCTCGGGCCCACTCTGCTCAAGAAACCAAATTATCCAGAGACAGTTTCCAATAGTTAATAAAACAGGGATCTCAAAGTCAAGCAAACTTTAGGTCTTTTTCGTTTGGCAAGCCAAAAAAAGCTTATTGGCCGGCATCTGAAGGCGGCATTTTCTGTTTCTGGGGAATTACTCGCGCGACTTTGATGGGATAACGTATCTTTAAATCGTTTTCCAGCAGAATCTCCACCCAGTAAGAACCTTCTTTTTCGAAGCGCACATTCAGGAAGAATTCCACACTTGTCGCGGTTGCCTGATCGTCGGGTAGATGGATCTTCAACGGTTTTCCTTCAACCACCGGCGTGGTGCCGTCGCAACCCAAAATGCGGCTCTGCTGTTCGAATATTCCTTTGCCTGAACACCAGCGATTCACAATACAAATCTTTTGAAACACTGCGGGGAATACTGGTACGCCTACTGCGTCAAACAAACCAATGAGAATAAACTTACCGTTTCGCTCCTGGCGCACGTCGTCACACAAAAGACTGGACTGAAGATCCGGTATCATTATTTCAATAACCTGACCATATTTTCAACGTATCGTCAATAAAATCAATTATTCGTTGATGCTGCGCTTTGCCGTTTCCGCTGACGCGGATCTGTTCTCCGAATTTGAAGCATACCATCTTGCTTCTGTCAAGTGGTCCGAAGTCTCGCATAAACTTTCCGATCCCCATGAAATCCGTCTTTAGCGCAATTGGGACGATCGGAACATCCGTTTTTTTAGCAAGTTTAATACCGATAGAGTTGAAGTGGCTTGAGTCAAAGACGATGCTGCGAGTAGATTGAGGATAGATAATGACGGATTGTCCGTTTCGAATGAAATCAGATCCTTTTTCCAATACGTTCTTCAGGTCGTCCCGAGGATTCTGGCGACCGACGATTACAGGATTGACTCCGCGCATAACGGTGCCGAACACCGGATAACGCATGAGACTTTCTTTCACAACCGTGGTTATATGGTCAAACGGAAGAAGCAGCACAGGCAAAACCATGGTCTCCACCATGCTCATATGATTTGCCACATAAACCACCGGATGTGTGGCACACACTGCATTCTGGTAGTCTTCTACCCTGACTTTTCCGCCGCATTGTTCTATATTGCGCATAACGGCAAAAGACAAGTCTGACCATGATTCGGAATTAAATTCACCGCGTTTGACAACTTTGCTGCAAACATAAACTATGCGAAAAAGCTTTAAATAAAACCAGGCGTCGAATTTGCCGAAAAACCTGTCCATTCGGGAGCAAGACGAATCGGCAGGAGTTTCGTAAGCTCCAGTGTCTCTGATAAAGTGCTGAAACTCCTTTGTGAGCATGTTGTTTATTCTCTACCATTTTCGTCTTTCATAAGGCAAGTCAAGAGTCAAGGTCACCGAGAAATTGCCGCGAAAAATCCCATCATGCGGATAGGCCAACACGTAAATCCGGGTGTTAAGCAGCGTGTATTTTGATCCATATCAATAGTTGCGGCAAAGCGGCACGATGTGTTATACATCCCTGAACGGCAGGAAGTATGTATTGATGATGAAGAGCATCAGGTCTTTTTTTGCGAAACCAACGCTTGTCGTGGCAATGTCGGTTCTGATCGGCTGCAGCCGATCAGACGTATCGCGTCGCGCCGAAGCAGTGAGACTCCTGCAGGCCGGCGCAAATGACGCCGCGATACGCGCATTCTCACAGTTGGTCCGCCGCGACTTTGGTAACGCTGAAGATTATTGTAATCTTGGCATTGCGAACTGGCGGGCCGGTCATATCGAACCGGCTGTCAGCGCTTTCAAGACGGCAGCAGAATTAAATTCGAGCGACTCGGCGCCATTGGAATTTCTTGCGGCAATCCATATTGAACAACAAAAATGGGATACAGCCCGCGCCATGCTGAACGAAGCAAAAAAGCGCTCACCAATGTCGCCTCGTATTCCGGCAACAATGGCGTTACTGGAATATCGAGCCGGCAATGTTGACGCAGCGCAAAATTTTTTGGAGGAATCACTGGACCTGAACCCGGATTACGGGCCGGCATTGTACAATATGGCGCTATTGTACCGTGACGAACATAACGACGAAATCAAAGCAGCGGAATATTTCCGGATGTATCTTGAAATAACAGACGATAAACATCATTCGCTTCGCGCCCAGGCATTTCTCGGCGCATTGCCGGCATCTGGTATCGAGCCGGAATTGCTGTTGTCTTCTCTGCCGGCTCAAAGTTCGGCGGAGCCTCTCATTCAAGCTGCGCAACAGGCAATTGAATCGGCGGAATACGATACGGCTTTGATTGCGCTCAAGCGGGCAACCAAGATTGATCCAACCAACGCTACAGCCCTTTGGCATCTCGCAGTAATTTATGATAAACATCTTGCCGACAGCGATACCGCTGCCGCGACATATCGTGAATTTGCCGCATTGTTTCCAAACGATCCGCGAGTCGGCGAAATACCGGTATCCATGTTGCAAGCAAAGGAAATCGCAATAGAAGCAGAATCACCCGCCGGGCTGTTTCAAAAAGGGGTGGAATGTCATTCCAGGAGCGATTGGGACGGCGCGATTTCTTTCTATGGCTTGGCGTTAGCTCAGGACGACCGTTTTAGCGACGCCTATTTCAATCTTGGCCTTGCCCATAAAGCAAAAGGCGATTTGATAAAAGCTCGCGATGCTTTCGTATGCGCTTTGAATACAAACCCGGATATGCTTCGTGCAATGTACATGTTGGCGGTAACATATCGGGAACTTAAAGACGCCGGTAATGCGGTCAGACACGCTCAGAAAGTCGTCGGCATTGACCCCGGCCACGCCAAGGCGCATTATTTGCTTGGATTGCTGTATCGGGACGCCATGCGCTACGACATGGCGCAGACCCATTTCGAAAGATGTATTGAGTTGGCTCCAAAAGAGTCCTTCGCGAAGAAGGCAAAAGAATGGCTGGCAAAAACGCGATAGCTCGTGAGCCGGCATGGTGTTCGCATGACAGGTTTTCCTCCGCTTAGTGTTATTGATATCGTTGCCTTGGTTATTGTCGCGCTTGGCGCATTGATCGGATACCGTCGCGGACTTTCAGGGGAACTGGCCCAATTGATCAGTGTAATCGTGGCGTTCGTGATCAGTCTGTTGCTCTATCATCCTGTTGGTTCGTGGTTGCATGAACACACGCAATTGAACAATCGCCCACAGGCAGCGCATGCTGTGGCATTCATTGCAACGATAATCGGCGCGACCATTGCCATGATAATATTGCGGTACTTGCTTAAACGAATTATGCAGGTTGTAATCGAAAAGGAGGTTGATAAAATAGGCGGTGTAATTGCCGGCTTTGTCAGGGCCTCCATCTTGGTGGTCATAGTGTTCTTGCTTTTGAACATGTGGCCGCACGAATATCTAAACCGATTATTTGGCGAGGAATCGGTAATCGGTACGGCGGTTCTGCATTGCATGCCGTCATTCGAGGAACAATTTAGCAGCGTAAAAGACCTGCGCGAAAAAGTTGAGAACCGATGGCAGGAACGAAAGAAACAATCAACAGAAAACGATTAGCGCTCAATTGCGCTGGAACCGGCCTTAATATTCCGTTCGCGGTCATCAAAGCCGATCAATCATTATCCAAGTGATAAATGGCACGCATTATCCCAAAACGCACGCTGGAAGATATTCGTTTCCGAAACGATATCGTTGAAGTCATCGGGTCATACATCACTCTGAAAAAGGCGGGATCCTCTTTCAAAGCATGTTGTCCGTTTCATAAAGAAAAGACGCCATCATTCCATGTCAATCCGCAGAAGCAGATATACCATTGCTTCGGATGCGGAGCCGGCGGCGACGTATTCGGATTCATAATGCAGCAAGAAGGCGTGGATTTTACGACAGCCGTCAAAATTTTGGCTCAAAAAGCCGGCGTGGAACTCAATTTGGAAGAAGCAGAAAGCGACGGAATTGATAAAGCCGCGCTCTATAAATTGCTTGGCGAAGTCGCGCAACTGTACCACAACGCTTTATTGGAAAGAAAAAGCGCGCAAAACGCTCGAGAGTATTTGGAATTGAGAGAATTGTCAGGAGAAACTGTGAAGGAGTTTCTCATCGGCTATGCCCCGGACCGATGGGATGCGGTACTGACATGGGCTGAGAAAAAGAAATACAAACACAATCTTGTCGAGGCATCGGGCTTGATACTTAAGAAGGACAATGCCTCGTCAAGGGGCGGAGAATACTACGATCGCTTCCGGAACAGGCTTATGTTTCCTGTTTTCGACGAACAAAGCCGCGTAATCGGATTTAGCGGTCGAACTTTGTCCGATGAAGAATCGGCCAAATATGTCAACAGCCCCGAAACACCCGTATTTCATAAAAGCCGCGTCCTTTATGCTTTGGACAAAGCAAGACGACACATTGTAGAAAATCGCGAGGCCATTGTCTGTGAAGGCCAGATTGACGTAATTCGTTGTCATCAGGCTGGTTTTAATACGGCGGTTGCCTCCCAGGGCACCGCATTCACAGAAGATCACGTGCATATTCTGCGCAGATATGCCGACAGCGTGTGCATAGTGTTTGATCCGGATAAAGCCGGGCAGGATGCAGCCATTCGAACGGCCACACTGTTCATGTCGGACGGACTTGCAACTCGCATCGCCACTCTTCCTAAAGGTGAAGATCCCGATTCGTTTATTCGCAAGAAAGGTGCCGACGCGTTCAAAGCTGCGCTTGATAGCGCATATACGGTCATCGGTTTCCAGATCAATACGTTGTCAGAACGAGAGAACATAGGCACAGAGATCGGCGCCATGAGAGTCGCTAAAGCGGTTTTAGCAACCATCAGTCAGAGCCCTAACGCAGTACAACGCGCGAAACTGATTCAAGAGACGGCCGAACGCCTAAACCTGCCGACTACAGCCCTGCAGGACGATCTTCGACACATGATGCGAAGACAGGGCAATCGGCGTTTGGAATTGAGATCCGAATCGGCTGTTCCCGAGCAAAAACAAACGCCTAAGGAAGAAATAGAGCTTTGCGAACACATGGCGCACATTGCTGATTGTGCTGAACTTGGCACGATCGTCAGAAGTTATTTACCGCTGGAGATGATTTCCGACGTGCATTGCCGGACATTTGTTGAAGCTGCGCTGCAATCTCAGGAGAAAGGAATTGATATTCAGGAAGCCTTGCGAAACGCGGACACATATTCTTCAGAGCTGGAGCAGCTTGCCGCGCAGGTACAGATGATGCCGACAAAGATTCGGGGCGAAGAATTTTCTCATGCCGACGCTGTAAAAGACTTGGTGCTGTTAATGTGGCGTACAAAGCTTACACATGAACGAGCGGAACTGGAAAAGAAAACAGACGAAAGGGATATTCA
>JAFGTH010000172.1 GCA_016934225.1 Lentisphaerota bacterium
AGCCGCCATGTCGCTTCCAGAATGGCGGTTCGATATTAGGATGTTTTGTTTTGATGATCGGGTTTATGAAACGAGTCTGGAAAGCAAGAAATTGTTCGGCTTTGGCGGAACGTCTTTTGGGCCTTTGGAGAGCTATATTCAAAAGCACAAGGGGAAGGAATATCCTCGTGCTGTGTTTGTTATTACCGATGGCTACGGTACGCCAATAAAGCCTGAAATTCCGCAAAGGTGGTACTGGTTTTTAAGCAGTAGTTACACAGGTTATATTCCAAAGACGTGTAACATTTTCAAACTGAAAGATTTTGAATGAGAGTCATTTTCAGTGGTTTCAAAAGATTTTTATAACAAGCCTGAAATTACCTTGAGTGTCCACAATCTTGTGGATATTCAGAGTGATTTTAAAAAAAGAAATTGGCAAAAGCTATATTTTTATGATGATAAGGAAAAGTATAGTTTTTATGAAATTGATGATTATGAAAAGATGGAAGGAATGTATTCTCGCCAGAGAAAAGGGGGACTAGACTTTCCCCCTTTTCTTAAAAATGTTAAGAAACAAAGCGTCCACAATCTCGTGGATACTCAGGAGGATGATAAAGTTCTATGTGCGCGTTGTGTAGATAATACAGGTCTAGAAACATATTTTGACAAAGATGTTCTGTACTGTTATGAAGAAATCTTACCCACTGATGAACCAATGGATGGTCGTTTTCTAAAAGTGCAGGATAAATTTGGTGACTGGCGCGTTGTGTTTAGGAGTCGATTTGAAACATGTCAAAGATGAGAAAATCTATTTATAGATACATGCTTTTTTTGATTATATTGTATAATTTTTTGGATTTTTGGAAGTCTTTCGATATAGAGTTTGAGCCTCACGGCAGGATACGGCATTGCAGCGCCGACCGAAAAGCTTCAAGCGGCCCCGTAATGAGGGGTTTAGGTCCGGCGCTAGAAACCAGAATTAAGAAGCTGGAGGGATGCGTGGCGAACAAGTCCTGCCTTAACTTTTGATTTCGGCGGCGAGGAGAAAGAAGAATGGATTTAATACCAAATGTGAATCTGCCAGAAGGACAGAGTGGCAACTGGAAAGTCGAAAAGTTTACCATCAGCAAACGAGAAGCCACTTTGTACAATGTCAATGCTCATGGACGCCCTGTTAGAGAAGGCACATATACACGTCTTGTCCGTAATGGAAAAGTTGTTATGAGTGACACTCCTGCTGAGAAGAGAGATCATTTCGAGCCTGTTTACAGGGCTTATGGTCGTTGTTTGGTCAATGGCCTTGGTCTTGGCATGATCGTGAGTGCCATGTTGGAAAAGAAAAAGCATAGGTATCTGCCGGGCGATCATGTTCCTCCAGGTAAGTTCGACGACAAAGCGCTGATTCCAACCGTAGAACACGTGACGGTCATTGAAAAGGATGCCGATGTCATTGCTCTGGTTGGTTTGCCATTGAAAGAGCGGTATGGCGACCGTTTGACCATTATTCATGCGGATGCTTTTGAATATACGCCTTCGAAGGGTGAGCGATACGACTTTGTGTGGCATGACATTTGGGACAATATTTGTTCCGATAATCTTTCTGAAATGCACAAATTGCACCGCAAGTATGGACGGTATTGCAAATGGCAGGGCAGTTGGGGGCGTGACACATGCGAGTATTACAGGCGTTCAAACAGTGGTTATTGAAAGGATGATGTTATGTGGATTGTAATGGACGATGGTAGGATTTTTGAGGGTGACGAGCGTATGTTTCGGGATTGCTTCTTTGATGATGTTTCAGTTAAAAAAGTCCTGGACTTTGCTCGTCATCTGGATTCCAAATGCGTAATTCAATGGCATCAAAACGGTGCTGTAATCGCAAAGTATTTGCCCTGTGATAAGAACACAGAAAGTAAGGTTTCGGAGTGAGCGTAGCGAATACGCTCGATTCGCTTGTTGGATAGGTCTAACAAAGGAGGTATGTAATGTCTGCACGAATCCGAGACACCCGGCGACCAACTACAGGAACCAAGCTCAAAGATATGGCGGACGGAACGTGGTTCGTGAACAACCGTGGCCTGTTTCTCCGCGTTCAATTCGATACGTGCGTAGACGTGGCAACGGGAAAGCGTGCTTTGCTCAATGACGAACATGACGGCGATCCGGTAGAGGTTGAAGTGACCATCCTTGGACCGTCCGTACCCCCACGCTGTGAACGTTGAGTAGGTGCTGACCCAACTATTTCAAGGAGGCAAGACAATGCCACAAGAAACCGAGAAGATCATGAAGTGTGCGTACTGCGGTATTCGGGTATGGAACCCGCAGTTCTTGGGGGCGCGTCCGGTGCATCCTGACTGCTGGGAACAGGCGCTGCACTCTCTCAGGCAAAACGCGGAATATATGAAATGGTGGGGGTGTACGGTCGAGTTACCCAACAGCGCGCTCATGGGCGGCAAGACTAGCGTGGAGCCGGACAAGGCTTTGTTGGACGACATCCATGACGCTCTCATGGAATGTAAATCGCATGATGATGGAGACGACTATCCAGACAGCAAGCTCGTTCGCCTCGGAGACGTGTGGGCTGTGCTGGAACGGTTCACGAGAGGCCCACGCAAATGAGTTGTTGGAGCAAAGAACAACTTGAACAGATGTTGGAAGATGTGGTAAACGAACTTGACCTATCGGAAGAGGCATTAGCCGTGCATGGCCCACGGGGAACATCGCCCGCCGAACTGGTAAGGCTTGTGCTAGACGAGAAGGACAGGATTATACACCACCTAAAGACGGTGCAAGACCGGCCAAGGCTGCAAACTTTTGAAAGGATAGACTAATGAAAGCGGTGGTTGGCACTCATCATTACACAAGCAACCTTGGGCACACGTTTTTTGGGGTTATTGTCGGGGCGGCGGTGGATCGGGATTGAGGTCAACCCGGAGTACGTTGAAATATGCCGGAAACGAGTCGCCCACGGGCTTTGTCCAAAATGCAACGGTAAACATCAGGAACACTGATTTCCCTTAACAAGGAAGCGAAAAATGAATAACGAGATGCGCATTGTGTGTTTTGGCGCTGGTGTTGGTAGCACTAGCATGACAATCGAATTGGTGCGCAGGAAAGTCCCATTTGACGCCGTAGTTTTTGCCGACACGGGTTGCGAATTGCCAGAAACCCTTGAAACTGTCGGCGTACTTGACAAGTGGTTGAAGGCGAAAGGTCTGCCCGGAGTAACGATTGTGCGAAATCCAAAGGAAACCCTCGAAGAGCACTGTTTGCGCCTACATGCCTTGCCTTCGTTTGCATACGGTGGGCGACGATGTACAGACCATTTCAAGCTGCGCCCAATGCACAAATGGATAAAATCTCAGCCGCAAGCACAAGCGACGTGGCGGGCGGGCAAGCGGGTCATCAGGTATGTTGGCTTCGACATAGAAGAATCTGAACGGGCGAAAAGGAGCGCACGGGCTGTGCTCAAGATGTATGATGAACAATATCCTCTAATTCGCTGGGGAGTAATGAGATGGGAAGCGCAGGAAATATGTAAGACCCAAGGATGGGATGTCAATAAATCATCCTGTTGGTGCTGCCCGGCCATGAAAAAGCGAGAAGTGTTCGAGTTATCACAAAAACATCCGGGACTGTTGTTGGCTCGCGCATTAACCATTGAGCGTAACGCAAATTTGCGCACAATCAAAGGGCTTGGACGGTCATGGAATTGGAGCGACTTTTTGCTGAAAGGAAAAAATTGAATGCCGCATAAACGAGAATTAAGTTACATTGAAAAACAATGGATAATGGATGAACAGGTAGGCAAAAAAGAATTAGATAGACCTTGCCCTGAGTGTGGCCTGAAACTGGTTTTGAAGTGGAGCAGATTTGGATTTTTTTATGGTTGCCGAGGTTGGCCGAAATGTGATATACTCGTTGGCTGCCATCCCGGAACAACAGAGCCTCTTGGGTATCCTGTCAATACAGAAACACGCCAGGCAAGAATTCGGGCGCATGATGTGTTTGATAAGCTATGGCAAGGCAAAGCAGCGTTTATGACTCGCCATGAAGCTTATCAGTGGTTAGCTGAAATGCTC
>JAFGTH010000173.1 GCA_016934225.1 Lentisphaerota bacterium
CGCTCGCAGATCGTCGTTGCTTACGCGTTCGTGGTTGCGTTCACACATGAAAATCACCTCTTTACGCAGTCGCAGATCTCGACGCAAACCTGTCAATTTACGAAAGTAAGCCATTGCGTCGGCGTTGTGCGGGTCCGGTGCGCCAGTTACTATCCATCGCGCTGTTTTTTCTTTTTTCTTCAATGCCGATATGAACAGCATGCCGGATTCCAGGTTCTTTCTGCGAACAATACGCGTTGGTGTCAAAGCTACAAAATCCTTGTCATACAATTTTTCATCATAATAAAGATCTTTCACAGAAGTAGTTAATCCGAGTAATGAAGGAACATTTATCCCATCAGGAATGACAGGCAAACACGTTTTTGCAACGCCAAAAATCTTTGCGATCTCTATCTGTCTCTGGAACGATATCACGCAGTATTCACAACCCGGCAATTTCTGTCTAAGCAAATTCCAGGGATATTCTTTTTTCTGATGTTTGACGTAATTTCCGTCATTGAAGGTAGCGTCGTGCGTCCATCCTATAAAACGGATACGTTGCGATCGCCTCATTATATTGGCGAGGGCCGCATTGAGAACCATGTTGAAATGCATGGTAAGCACATTATGTATCATGCAAACATCAACATTTTTCAGAGCGACAGTAAGCTTTTTCTCAACTCGTTTCACTGCAGCGTCAAATTCAGGAGGAACAATGCCAGTGCTCAAAGCCTTGACAGTGCTTCCAATCGGCCCGCCGTCGGAACTGATCTCAGGAATAACCACATTTTTAACTTCATCGTGATCAATACTTCCTTTTCCGATGATCATCTTGGTTTTATAACCGGCATCGGAGAATAATTTGGCATGCGCTTCTATGACAAATTCCACCCCTCCAATTACCGGTGGGCACGAATAATGAAGTATGGCTATGGAAGGTTTCTTCACAGAATAAGGAAACTCCTGACTATTTAGTTCTTATTGCCGGATTCCAATTTGCCGATCAAATAACCGCGACGAGCATAAAATATATTTGCCTGAGCCATTATTTCTTCTTCTGCATCGTCATTACTCAAGTCCCATGTTTGATTCATAAATGAAAGCGTTCTTCCGAAATAAAGACCCTTCAACGATTCTACAATCTCGTCTCTATTCTCGCTCAAACTAAACGCATTGATCATATCATAGACGGCTATCGCCCATTGGTCGGACGTAACATCAATTTTGCCGCCCGAATACATTTTGGACAATGATGCATAAAGGTCCGTAGAAAGAGATTTCTCAAGAATAGATTGGCTTTGGGCAAATCCTTCACGCGCCTGCTTTTCGATGTCGTTTCTGTCTATTGTCAAATCCTGTGGACGTTCCAATTTCCTGAGTCCGTATAATTTTGATTCTTCAATGTCGGATAGATCTTTCCATTTCTCGAGATATCTGACCACGGTTAGAAAAGCGGTGCGTACGACCTGGACAAACATGGGGCCCAGCTTGGGCGCGCTGGGTTTGTGGATTTTAGCGCCCAATCCTGTATCACATGTTTTGAACCCGCCAAGAATGGCGTTCATCGTCATGAATATATCAATTCCGTACTCTTCGGTCGTCCGATGCCACGGCTGACATAATAAGTGCTGTGTCAGTCTTTGCGACAACGCGAAGTCGCCCCCTATGGGTTGCCGAATATTCTTGCAAAACAGTCCATATACGATTGGAAAACATATGTTGTTAGTGATCGTCCCGTCGTACTTATGACGCGAATAAACAGGGCTTACAAAATCATGGCCTTCAAAGACCGGTTCGGCGAAGTACTTAATCCATTTAGGCGTTATACTGAGCAGATCGGCATCCAAGCATATCAGCACATCAGCCTTTAGTTCCAAGGCTTTTCGGAACATGTTTTCGAAATTGTATCCTTTGCCGGGAGTATCGGGCGGTGTTGTAATATAAATCTTCGGCGCTTCGGTTTGGGCGCTCATGAACGCATCCTTCGTGCCGTCCGGAGAATGATTATCGCAGTTCAGTATTACGGATTTTCTATGTCCGTAATATTGTTTTAGTCCTATGCCGGCCTGTTCCGTCGGAAACGCAATGCTGTCGGCTTCATTATATGACGCCAATCCCACAACAATGCTGGCTTCGGTGACTCCAGATGGATTTTCTTCTCTATCAAACACTATATTTACACTCCCGTTTTGTATGCGTTATTTTAAATGCAGATTCCGTTTGCCCGGAAAATTTAGAACCATTAGACGCGCGATTTGGGCGGCGCAGTCCTCAAGCATGGCCGGACCGCGCCTTGGCAACATTGTTTCTTCAATCGGCTCTTGCAAAGCCGAGAAGTAGGCATATATACCGATTGAGTTTACCTTGCCCACATCTGCTCCGACGCAACCTGAGATAGCAATTGTCGAGATTCCAAGTCTGTCGGCCATAGCAGCGACTCCGGCAGGAGCCTTGCCGAAGGCCGTCTGACCGTCCATACGGCCTTCCCCGGTAATGACCAGATTACAACCTTTCAATCGTTTCTTCAAATTTATGGCATCCATTACCATAGAGACGCCGGGCTTCAGGCGACCGCCAAGAAAAGCCATCAGTCCTCCACCCAATCCTCCCGCAGCCCCAGAGCCCGGCACGTTAAGAATGGTTTTACCCAAATCACGTTTTATGATCTTCGCCATCTGCCGCAAGCCGGCATCCAATTCGCGCACCATCGCAGGTGTTGCTCCTTTTTGTGGACCGTATACTCTGGCTGCGCCACGCGGGCCGACCAACGGGTTGTCAACATCGCAAGCCACGTCAATTGAAACCTTTCGGATGCGATCGTCCAAACGTTCCGGACAAATCTTCGCAAGCTTCTTCAATGCTCCCCCGCCCTCCCGCAGATCTCTTCCGCAAGAATCTACAAATCGGATTCCGAGAGCGCGCGCCATGCCCATGCCTCCATCGTTAGTTGCGCTGCCGCCGATGCCGACAAGTATTCTGCGAACGCCCAGATCGAGGGCATGGCGAATCAGTTCGCCTGTGCCATAAGTGGATGTTATCATTGGATTGCGCTCTTTTGGGGCCAGCAAAACCAATCCGCTTGCGGTCGCCATTTCTATAACCGCCGTTTTGCCGTCGCCAGTGACTCCAAACATAGCTTGTACACGGCGTCCCGTCGGGTTGCGAACCGCTCTCGTCAGAAGTTTTCCGCCTGTGGCATCAACAACGGTTTGAACCGTTCCATCGCCGCCGTCTGCCATGGGTATTTTCCTGATTACGACATTGGTTAGAACTCGTTTCAGACCGCGCTCAATACATAAAGCCGCTTCCAAGGCCGTCATACTTCCCTTGAACGAATCCGGAACCACGGCAATTATGATTTTTTTTCGCTCCATATTCTGAATTTAACGATCCGGACAGCAACAGGCAAGAAAGATATTGGATAATCAGCGATGGTTGAAGAATCGCAAATCTTCATTACTCTTGCACAACAATTTCCTGCGATATATCCTACTGTGAATGCGAACAAAGGTTTTTGCCCTCCACTGTTATAGTGGGTTACAAGCATGGATTTAAGACATCTGCGACAATTCTTGTGGGTTTTTCTTGTAATTGGGTTGTTGTCATCCTGTACAACTTCTCCACCGGTGGCAGACGAAGTTGCAGAGCTTACAGAAACAGAAGCGGCTTCGGCAAAACTGACCGCAATTGAAAGCCGGATACCGGACAAACCAAAACCGGAAATACGCAACGAATGGCAGAATCTGCGTCTGTACTTGGCCAAGGCGCGATTTTTGCTTGAACGATATAAGCCGTCGGATCTTGTTCTCAAGGCAGTTGCCAAGGAACTTGCTCTCGCCGAGGATTCCCTGGCCGTGGTCGAATCGGGCAGGCCTGGTCATATATTGCCAGGCGAGCGAGAAGAGGCGTATCTCGCGGAAAACGACATTTCTGTTCAGCCGTTTCTCAGGTATTTGCCGCCCCATGCCAAATACGGCAAGCCCATGCCGCTGCTTGTGTATCTGCACGGCTATTCGCCGATGTTAAATATCGTCAACTGGGCCGATTTCCCGGACAACCTGGTTTCGTTTGCAGAAGAGTACGGTTTCTGCGCCGTGGCGCCTTTTGGAAGAGGCAATACGGACTTTCAGGGAATCGGAGAACAAGATGTTTTGAGGGTAATCGAAGAAATGAAACGAAGATATGCGATTGATAATAGTCGTATTATCCTCATCGGCTTCTCTATGGGCGGCATGGGCGCATGGACAATTGCCGCGCACTATCCGGACATGTTTGCGGGTTTGGTCATCATATCTGCGCGTGGCGACTACTATTTTTGGCATGGCTTAAAAAAAGAAGATCTTCCGATTTACAAACAAATCCTTATAGACACTGAGTTTGGTCACTCTTTGGCTGCTAATCTGGCGCATATTCCCATATACTGTGTGCACGGCACAGACGATGCCCTGATATCGGTTAAAGAAGCACGACATATGGCAGAGACCGTCCAACGCATGAATCCCAATATTGTCTATTTGGAATTGGACGGACAATCGCATTGGATTAATAACGAGTTGTTCGATATGTCTGATTTTAAGGAATGGCTCCGGTCCAGACAGAAAGAGACACCTTGCAATTTCACGTATACATCATACCATCCTCGGTATAATTCCTGTTACTGGATCAGAGTACGACGCTTTGCAAGAAAGACATTACCGGCAACAATTTCGGCGAATGTCGCAAACGGCAGAATAGTCGTAAGCGCAACCGGTGTGCACGAGCTTGATATTAGCGAAGCACTGATACCAGACCAGATCAAAAACCTTCCCATTATGAAAAACGGGGACTTCAAAATAGCTTACTGTAACGTTTTCGACCACACTCGCTATGCAAACGTTCCTCACGGACCGGTCAAAGAAGCATTTCTGAATCCGTTTCTGTTCGTCTTCACCGGCAACTACGAGGATCCTAAGACTTTGTCCAAATTCAGGCGTGTTGTTTTCGAGTGGTACCGATACGCCAAAGCATACCCGCAAATGATTCACGAGAAACGGGTTTCGATAACAAAATTGCAAGACAACAATGTCTTCATTTTCGGCGAACCGGAAGAGAGCGAATTAATGAGAGCAGTGTTTACTAATTCTCCTGTTAAGGCGACCGAGAATGAATTCGTTGTGGGCAATATGGTTTTCCCACGGGCAGGAAACGGCTTGTACCTGGTCAGACCAAGTCCATGGAATCCTTCAAAGCTGGCGGTTGTGCAATGCGGCATTCCCTGGGGTGAAGGCTTGCCTGAAAATCACATCTACGATTTTTTACCAGATTATATTGTCTATACCCAAAACAGAGATGCCGACGGGGCCAATACCGCGCTATGTGCCGGCATATTTGACGAAAACTGGCAGATCACGGCAGAGCTTTCAACTGTTATGAAATGAATAGACGCAAGACAAAATACCTTTTGATTGCAACGTTTGCATTCATGCTGGCGCACTTGGCATATGCCTTGCCGGCAGATTGGGCAGTCCGAACCACCATACTTGATCCCGTCGGGAATCTGTCATGCATCGTTTCATGGGAACCGACAAGAGGATTGCATATTAAAATAGATTCTGCTTCCTCTGAAAAATCGGTTGTAGTCGCAATAAGCCCGGATAACGGGGAATTACATACGGAACCCAAGGATGTTTTCCCGCCATCAGTACAGGCCGGCGCGCAGTTTAACACAGACGCGCTTCCCAAGCACACTCTGGAACACACAGAGATGGTGCTTAAACTGCGAGAAGAAATATGGGCATTGTATTTGAACAACAGGCCCATTGCAGCCTTTCCGGCCCCTTTCTATCCTCCGGTAAATGTGTCCCAATCTCAGGCTGAAATTCCCGAAGGCGAAACCGATAAAGTGCATTTTCAGAAAATTGCCGATTTCGAGTTTCAAGACAGCTTCTTTGTTCCAACAAACCAATTGGAACAACTTGCCGATTGGGATATGATCTCCGGATCGTGGAACTTGCACACCGCACAAGATAATCTGCTCACAAGCAAAAAGGGTCTCGAGCAGGAACGCAGTCCTAATTTCAGCAGTCTCAAAGGCGTCGGCACAAACGCTATAATTGCCGCCGGGC
>JAFGTH010000174.1 GCA_016934225.1 Lentisphaerota bacterium
AACCGATTGAGCTACGCCCCCACATTCCTTAAAATTCTATTCTTTCTCTTCTCCATTCCCGGCGACGGGACCCGCCTTCGGCAGGCAAACTTGAACCTTGCCAGACTATGTCTGGTTTACCCGCCGCAGGCGGACCGCAACAACCAAATCAACAATCTGGAACCCGCCTTCGGCGGGCAAGCTCTAACTTTATCCGCCGCAGGCGGACGTTGAGCTACGCCCCCACATTCCTTAAAATTCTATTCTTTCTCTTCTCCATTCCCGGCGACGGGACCTGCCTTCGGCAGGGAAACTTGAACCTTGCCAGACTATGTCTGGTTTATCCGCCGCAGGCGGACGTTGAGCTACACCCCCATTAGCAATCTGTGTCATATACGAGGTAAGTTTCCTTACTTCAAGAAAAAAATCTTGTGGCATCAATTAATCGCAAGCAAGACTGTTTGAGTCGAACCGCAAAATGTATTACAGACACAACAAAAGCAGACTATTATTCATCCGACTGATTTATCGAGCGTCGCAATGCCTTTTTGTCCGATTGTTTGTGTTTGTTCAAAAGCATCTGTTCTTTCTGACGACGCGAACGGCGCCGTTTCTGTCTTCGGATTTTCTCCTCTTTTTGTTTTCGTTCCGTAAGCTTTTTCAGTATATTTTCTTCATATCTGTCGCACAATTCGACCCGTGCATAATACCGATTAAGGGATCTGGACCGCGTACGTCGGCATTTAACAATTATGCCACTTTGGCTATGTTTTAATTGCACACAAGAACTGGTTTTATTCAGTTTCTGGCCGCCACGGCCGGACCCAAGCACAAATTTTTCCACTAAATCGTTTTCATGAATGTGCAAGAGTCGCATTCGCCTCACCAGACGTTGGTATTTTGCATTGCCGAGATATGAGTCGGTCATATCTTGCTCCCTGTCTTCTTGCATGACAGGTTCAGTGTTGAGAAAGGTTGACACCACATACTTGTTCGATCAGTCGAGCATCCATGCCGTTCTGTGTGCATGCCATCGTTACTGCTTCACCTTCAGCGAACGTAAGGGCTTTAACGGTGTGATTGATGATGTCTGCCGTTTTGCCTCAGCATTATTAGACTCTGCCGGGTATTTTCTAACTTTGACCGTTTCCTGCATTGCTCTATCGGAATACTCGTGCGATTGCGACGCATCGGTATCGGCGGCGCTTGATTTGGTCAATTCAAATCGCATCCTGCAATCGCCAAGGCTCAGGTCATCACCGTCTTTGAGGGACGCCTTGGTTATCTTGGATCCGTTTACAAAAGTGCCGTTGGAACTGTCTAAATCCTCAATCTCGCACGCGCTGCCCATATTGTAAAGCTTTGCATGATGACGCGATACTGACTCTAAAACAAGTTGGATGTCGTTATCCATATCCCTGCCTATTGACGTAATTCCCTGTCGAGGAATGAAAGTTTCTTCCGAATCGGATTTTATAAGAATTAATTTACATTCCATATATTTGCTCCAAGCTCAAATGGATTAATTAAATAAATAATATAGCGAACTGTTATTGTGCCGACAACAGGAATAACAACAAAACAGCAAATATTAAAGCATTCTCATCATTTGCCCTTGCCATACCCATCCATGTTACCGGCTTAGTGCCGAACATTAAGCTTGTGAATAATTCCTTGCAGTTTCATCCGGTATTTGCCATACTATATTGTCAATGGGAAAAAACCTGCCAAAAACAATTAGGGGCGAGAAATATATATGTTAATTTTAACCCGCAAATCTAATGAAAGCGTCATCATTGGTGACGACATAGAGATAAAGATAGTGGGCGTCAGGGGAGATCAGGTTCGATTGGGCTTCTCTGCTCCAAAGGAGGTTTCGATCTACCGGAAAGAGGTCTACGAGGCCATTCAGGCAGAAGGAAAGAGACCGCCGAAGGATGCCAACGGCGCTTGATATTTACAAAGCGCGAAGACGGACGTTCCGATTCACAATACCGGTTCAATTTGTTCGGAACAGCGGTTCAATTATTCCAACTAATATTTATCCGTCCTGAAGTACTCGCCTTTCCAAGAGTCGTCCGGCGAGTGGGACTGATAGTATGCGATCTGCGCCTTGAGCCGTCGCGATGGGCCATCATTATGTTCCGATAGTATTGTGTCTAGAACCGCATTGCTGTTATGCCATTCTCGATTACAAAAAAGCTTGAAGGCTGTTTCATATTTGTCAACAAGATCAAGCGAAGCACCGTCCATTTCGACGGCATATCCGAGCAATTCGTAAATCGGCACGGCCTCGGTCTTCCCAACTACGACAATTCGACCCAAAAGCCTGACTGTGAAGGCATCCCCAATAAGCGCTCGTGTGGAATGATCTATTATTATAGCGGTGCCAAAATCCTTATTTGAAGGTTCGAGTCGGGCAGCAAGATTGACGACATCGCCAATGACCGTATATTGGAACTTCTTTTCAGAACCCATGTTGCCCGCAGTAACAATTCCTGATCCGATCCCCATTCGGACATGAATCCTGGCGCGAAAATCGTTCATTACCGTACTGTTGAGTTGCTCAATGATCTTCTGTTGTTCTATTGCCGATTTGCATGCGTTGATTGCATGGCCTGGGTCTGGGTATGGAGCGCCCCAAACAGCCATTACGCCATCACCAACATATTTATCGAGATAACCACCGCTATCAATTATACAATTTGTTATGGGCGTAAGATATAAATTGAGCAGTCTTGTTAAATCTTCCGGAGGCAGAGATTCTCCTATCCCTGTAAAATTTGCAATATCAGAAAAGAACACCGTTGCCTTTACATTCTGGCCGCGAAGCGAGAAACTGTTCGGGCTCTCTTCAAGATATTTGA
>JAFGTH010000014.1 GCA_016934225.1 Lentisphaerota bacterium
ATCTAATACCATTAATATATTGGAAATTGTGTAATGCTTAGTATCTTAGATATGGAGACGAGAGAATGAAACGATTTGCCTTTTGTATTTCGCTTGTCGTTCTAATGATGTGTCTGGCTGGAATATCGGCTTCTGCCGCTGGTTTTGATCCCCTTTTCCGAATTCTTCAGATAGAGGGTATTTGCACAGTGCAGAAACCCGGCGAGACACAGGAAGTTAATGCCTTAGAGGATTATGCATATCCCTACGGAACAAGGGTTAAAACGGGCAGAAATTCATCAGCCGTAATCCGTTTGTCCCAAGGCAACGATTGTCGCATTCTCGCGAAAGCAGACCTTGCCATAACAGAAGACGTCAAGAACCCGAAAATCAAAGTGATAAAGTTGGATGCGGGCAAAGTAGATATTACCTTGGACGAGGAGTTTGACAAAAGCGGCGATGGATTAAATGTAGAAACCGCTTCGGCTATATGCGGAGCAATAGGATGTAAGTTCTCGGTGGATGCTCGCATGGTGCAAGATCTACAGGTTGTAGTTATCCTTTGCATAAAAGGGAAAATAAGCATATTCGGCCCACATTTTAAGGTGCCGTTTATTACTACAGACCAGGGCATAACGGTATCGAGTCCCAGAGACAGAAGTTTTACGCGTGTTAAAAATGTTAAAGGTTCATATAGTATTGATGTCATTGGTTCTGATGGCGAACCTAAAACCATTGACATAAAAATGGGGTCGGTTATCAAGATTTGGCGCAGAAAATCCGAGGACGGAAAACTGGTAATTATCTCAACGCTGGTAGCGGACGAAACAGGCGCTTTAGTCGAGATTATTACCGCTACTGAACGACTTTCAGATGAATTCGCATATCTGGGCGAAAAAAGTAGAAAGGACACAGAAAAGACAAGGAAAGATGATGTGGATGACGATGGCTTCCCTATAATAAGCACAACTACCACAACCACAAGCACCACAACTACTACAACTATTCCGCCATCGGATTTGGCATTGGAGAGCATGGCGACTACTACCACCACAACAACATCAACGACTACTACCACTACTCTACCCTCTCCCACACCGGTTGGCAAACGATAGTATGCTAACAGGGAGTGGAAGATGCATAAGTGCATCCCGAAACATTTTTCGGGATGCGCTTTTTTTAGTGAAAGGATGGAAAGGTGCTAATTACAAAATTTAACCGATTGATTCGGAATAAATTACTATGGGGCGCATTTGCTGTAATGATTAGCGTGGGCTTTGCAGGTCAAGCGGTTATTTCCCGGTGGTATGATGATGATTCCGCAAAGCATGGCGTCGAGGGCACATTGTACGGTAAAGATGTATATTCCCGCGATTTCCGTCAAAGCATGTTCTTCGAACTCGGCATGCGCGATTCAAGCAGATTGACCGCCGATCAAAACAAACAGATTCGGGATCTTACATGGCGCAGGATCGCTGCGCTAAAAAGAGCGGAAATCATGGGGATATTTACATCAGATATGGAAGTCAAAGACGCGATCACACAGGATAAAAGTTTTATGGTCAACGGCGTATTCCATCCCGATATGTACCGCAATATTGTGCGTTCACAACTCCATATAACTGTTGAGCAATTCGAACGCTATCTCAGAGAACAAATGACTATCCAGAAACTAATGATCATGTTGGGGGCGGCAACATGGTTGAGCCCGTCGGAAATGGCGGACAAACTGCGAAACCTTACCGACGAGTTTGTAGTTGAATATACGATATTGGATCGTACCAATTATGTTTTGAATGTGTTCGTGACCACAAATGATGCGGCACGATTCTTTGAACAAAATCAGGAGATTTTCAGAATTCCCGAGAAAATCAATGCATCATATGTCTCATTCCCCGTCGCCGAACACATACACGAAAAGGCTGTTACGGAAGAGGATGTAGTCGAGTACTACGATTCGCATCTGGATGCCTACACAACCGCCGATACAAATGGCGCAGAAGTCGTAACGCCCTTGGACAACGTGCGCGACGAAATTCTCACATTTCTGAAACATCAGGATGCTGCGCACCGGGCTAAAGACGCGGCTACAGAATTTGTTGTTGCCATGGTTCCGCGCAAAGACGGAACGCGAAATACAATGGAGAGTGTTGCCACGCAATTTGGAATGACGGTTGCCACTACTGAGTATTTTGCGCTCGACGAACAGATTGCCGGCATAGATGCGGGAATTGAATTTAACCGTGCCGCATTTGAGTTGGACGAGAACGATCCGGAACGCCACTTCAGCGACGCAATTATGGGTGAATCTAACGCATATGTGGTTTCCATAATAGACCGTCAGGAATCACGCATACCGGAATTTGCGGAAATTGTTGATCCGGCAATGTCAATTGTTCGGCACCAAACCGAGGTTGAGGCTTTCGAGAAGAAGGCATCCGAGATTCGACAATCGCTTGAAACGTTCGTTCGAGATGGAGGTTCATTCGCTACCGCCGCCGATTCTTTCGGTTTGAATGTTAAAACAAGCGAAACATTTACTATCTACGGAGGGCCGCCGGAATCGTGTCCCGAACTTGAATTGCTGACACATACGTTAGATAAATTGGACGTCGGTAAAGTGGCAGATCCATATTTGTCCTCAGATAAAGGTACTGCAGTTATTGCTTTTGTCGCTTCTCGCGAACCGGGCGATCCGATGTTTATTCAGAGCATGAGACCACGCCTGATCTCCGCTTTGGATAGATACAGAACCTCAATTCTTTATAACGAATGGACACAAATGGAATTGAACCGGGCAGGTTTCGAAGACATGAAGGCAAATACACAACAGTACGATTAACTGCCGCTGGCGTCCTGTTCTGCGCGAAAAAAATTCTTTTTATTAAACGATTATCCGGTGCGCTGTTGATCAATATTCATGACGATATTCGTCAACGCTCCGCAAGTAGCGCATCTGCCCGAACTGTCTATCCCCCGTATTTCTGTAGTATAGCCCCGCCTCGCGACAAGAAGATTGCCGCAATTTGGGCACCAAGTGGATTGCCCGTCGTCACTGTAAATGTTTCCGAGGTAAACATAGTGCAGAGTCTTGCTGCAAATATCGAAGGCTTGTTTCAATGTCTCGATCGAAGTTGGCGGCTTCCGCAATTTGTATTGCGGATGATACGCACTCAGATGCAACACAGTATCCACGCTTAGTTCCGAACTGATCCAATTTGCCATGTCGCGCACAATATTTGCCGAATCGTTCAGATCAGGAATCAATAAGTTGGTCAACTCAACATGACATCCGGCGCGGAAAGCTTGAACAGCAAAATCGAGAACCGGCTTTAACGAAGCCCCGCAATGCGTCTTGTAGAATGAATTATCCATGCTTTTGATATCAATGTTGATTGCGTTCATATACGGAATAAGTTCCGCAGCCGGTTCCGGGCAAATGTACCCATTGGTTACTAGAACGTTCGCCAGACCGGCATCGCTGGCAAGTTTTGCGCAGTCGAGAACAAACTCGAAGTTTATGATAGGCTCGTTGTATGTATAGGCAATGCCAATGGATTTGGAGCGTATCGCATGCTCCACTGTTTCGTTTGGAGTAAACTTATGTCCATCACCAACACCCCGTTGTGATATGGACCAATTCTGGCAGAACGAACAGGACATGTTGCAGCCCCAACCCCCAATGCTGAAAATGGTAGTTCCGGGAAGAAAATGGTACAGCGGTTTCTTTTCTATAGGATCAATACCCACTGATGACATCTGCCCGTAGCCCGTAGCGTCAATACCTTCATTTGTTGCGCGACGCACTCTACAGCGCCCAAAGTTGCCGACGGCAATGCGACACATGTGCGGACACAAGTCACATACCAAATAACCCTCCTTCTCTTTATGCCAAAATTGAGCTGTGTGCATACCAACAAGGAGTTTCAATAAAACAAACGCGCATGCAAGAAAAAAGATTCCTTGTCTCCTGCTCAAATGCTAAAGTTGAATTTTGATGAGAGCGTTTCTGATAATTTTGGATTCCGTTGGTATAGGCGCTGCGCCGGATGCTGCCGAATACGGAGACGAAAACAGCAATACACTGGCTCATA
>JAFGTH010000175.1 GCA_016934225.1 Lentisphaerota bacterium
ACCTTCGAGAAGAATCCGGCTGGCGCCGGTGTCGGAATGTGATTCCCTGATACGCGGCAATGTCGTTGCCGCATGTGAAAGCAACCCGATATCGGCTACGTTCCGAGCGTCAACACACCATGGCTCCTTTTCTTCAACTTCCTTGTATGCGGCGCCTATTATCTCGTAAGTACTTTCATCAAGCAACCCGGTCGGATGGAGCTGGTCGCCTACACTGCATTTCGCGCCATAGGCCAGCATTGCCGCGCATTCGTATCGAAGCGCATTCGGATGCTTGAACCCGCCGAACTCGCCCCATGAAGTGTGAAACTTGCCTGTCATACCCAGGTAATCCAGGTTGAGATTCCCACAATACAATGCGGATAACGGAAAATGGTCATAACCCCATCCGCCTGTAGGCAGGCTTTCCAGCTCTAAATGACTGAAATGCCGCAGTACGTTTCGATTGCCGCGTAATATATGCCCGCTGTTATGGAAAACAGGCATATTGGGATTAGCAACACGACACGCCTGTGTGGTCCTTTCGTAATACTTGTTTAAAACAATCTCCGAACACTTTATTCGATCCTCTTCAACGTTCGGATTCAAGCCTTGATCTTTCATCAATTTAAGACACCGATTGCAACAACATTGACCCTGATTGACAATATCAAGAAAAATGCCGTCGCAGTTGGGATACATCTGCGCCACTTCACTTATTTGATCGCAAAGATAATCCAGATAGGGCGAGTTAAGACACATTTTGTGAAACCCTGCATCCGCTATACCTTTAGCCCAGCCGGTGTAACAACCATCACACCCCACTTCTCGCCATTCCGGATGTTCATACGATGCAACGTTGTCAACTCCGGCCGATAAATAAATCGGAACATTCACATCAATTTCTTTGCACGCGTCGTATTGAGCCCTGAGCAGATCAAAAGCAAGATGAGGATGCATTTTGCCCACCTTGGTCGGATGATAACTCCATCCGTGATGACACTTGGAAAAGCACGTAATTGAGTTCACATGCCCATTCTTAAGCGTCTCCTGCCAATGCTTTTTATCAAACGCATCGCCAATTCCGGCGATATGCGGTGAAGTATGAAAATCCAGATGTACTTGTCGAAATCGCAGTTTGTACATAATATTATCTCCAGTAATAACACCTTTGCACATGAAGATACCGTAAGTTGTTGCAACATCAATCTCTTTTTGAGTTTACCTTGCCGTTTACACTCAATATATTTCGTTATGCAAGAATTTCAGAATCTGATATCAGAAAGCGTTCCTCTTTCTTGGATTGTTCTAATCGCGTCTTTCGCAATTCTCGCAAAATGCGCCGACATTTTCGTTGGGAGTTCGGTTTCCCTGGCGCAAATGCTCAAAATTCCAAAACTTGTAGTCGGCATTGTGCTTGTGTCGCTGGCCACTACCGCTCCAGAATTATCCGTATCGCTAGCAGCCGCATTGCGCGGTAACCCGGAGATGGCTCTCGGAAATGCAATCGGATCCGTTATCTGCGATGACGGCCTCGCAATGGGATTATGCGGATTGCTCACAGTGGCAGTAATCAAAATTGACCGACGTACGTTTCGATTGTCCGCTGGATTCCTGCTTCTCTGCCAGGCAGCAATTCTTCTTTTCGTGGCGCCGGATCGAACATTGAGCCGTATCGAGGGCTTGGGGCTTGTAGCCATGTTTATTGCATACACTTTCTATCTGTTCCACGAACACAAGGCCGGAAAGCTGGAAACAGATCCCATTGAGATAAACATGCATGCACCCAAAACCCATCGTCTTTCCCAAATAGTCGCGCTCTTTGTTCTTGCCTTGGGCGGCATCGTGCTTGCAAGCGAATTCATAATCACTTCAGCCACATCCATAGCGCATTCGTTTGGAATTCCGGAAGCGGTCATTGCCCTTTCCCTTGTGGCGCTCGGCACCTCCATACCCGAAATCGCAACCTGCATCGCAGCCGCCAGAAAAAATGAGGGCGCAATAGCCGTGGGCAACATCCTGGGCGCTGACATTATGAACATCTGCTGGGTTGCCGGAGCTTCCGCAATAGCGAACAATTTGACGCTCGGCGATCGCGAAATTTACTTCATGTTTCCATGGATGCTGTTTATCGTAGGTGTAATGCTGATTTCCATGCGACTTGGCTATACGCTAACCAAACGAAAAGGCGCGCTTCTGCTTGCTCTGTATATATTGTATATAGCCAGCTTTTTTCTGGTCTACTCTTCAGACGCTTCTTCGCGCCTTTTGTAGCCGGATCATTATCATTCCCGCTCTGCAATCTGACATTCAATATCATGCCTGTCCGATACTCAGCGGTTCCGGTTGCTCTCAACCTGCGTCCATACGAGGTTTGCTCTGACGCACACGCAATAATCAGGGCACAAGTCGGTTGGAGGCCACCTGCACGGCCTTTTAATCATCCTGCTTCGATTCAATATCCTTATCCTCATTGCCGCGTATGAACTTCCGGCTCGCGTAGATGTAAGCAAAAGCCCCCATAAGCAGGGCAATACCCACAACCAAAAAGGCAATTACCCTGTAAAGAGTCTCCATTTCAGACAAATCAATAAATAGAACTTTGTATACAACAACTACAAACAAACATAAACCGGTATAGCGCAGAATTCGGTTGTTCTTCCATATGCCTCCAGATAAAAAGGCGATGGCAAATACAGTCCATAGAATTGATACGCCCGCAGCCTGAAATTTCTGAAGCAACCAGAAAAGCGCGCTGTTTAATTCGAGAGTCGAATACAGGAATAATAACGCTAACCCGCCATATCCAAACAGCGCACTAACGTCGCGGCGATCTTCTTCCGGCTTTAATAATATCCAGGCCATAATCATGGCAATGAACAAAGAACCGAAATCCAGAAGCCGCATCCCAGCATACAATATGCTGTACTCCATGTTGTAAACAAAGTTTTCACAAAAATGCCATGATACCAGATCAATCATCATTAATTTCAAAAAGCCGCCGAATAGGAAAA
>JAFGTH010000015.1 GCA_016934225.1 Lentisphaerota bacterium
ATAGTGTCGCCAATAATCGGAATTATACAGATCGAATAAATTCATTTATCATAGTAGCCAAACGCAATATGCTTGAACATTGTTCTGGATTAACATTATATTTTCATCGTAAATAGTTAGCGTAGCCGACAGTTACATTACCTATAGCATATTGATACGCTGACCCGTGAATAAGCGTGATATGAAACAAATCGGCGGACATGAAATGTAAACATGTTAATACCTCAAATAAAAGACAGCGAAAAAACTGCCATCGAAGTCCGTGGGTTGGCTAAAAGCTTCGACGATATTGATGCGGTAACGGGTATCAATTTCGAAGTGCGGGAAGGTGAACTGTTCGGCTTTCTCGGTCCTAACGGCGCGGGTAAAAGCACAACTATCAATATTCTGACCGGTTTAGCGCGGCCAAATACCGGCATTATCCGAATCGGCGGGATTGATTGTTCCACGAACCCTAAAGCTGCTCAGCATCTCATGGGCATTGTGCCCGATGAAAGCAACCTCTACCCAGAATTGACGGGGTTCGACAACCTGAGTTTCTGCGGGTCGCTGTATGGCATGCGCAAGTCTGAACGGGAAGCACGGGCGCGGGATCTACTGAACCGTTTCGGCCTTACGGATGCGGCCGGCCGGAAGTTTGCAGGTTATTCCAGAGGCATGAAGCGCAAGCTTACCATCGCAGCCGGAATCATGCACTCGCCGCCCATCCTGTTTCTCGATGAGCCGACCACCGGCATTGACGTCGCCAGTGCCCGACAGATTCGTCAGCTCATCGCCGATATGAATCGAGGCGGTACGACCATCTTTCTGACGACTCATTACATCGAAGAAGCCGAACGGCTGTGCCAACGTATCGCTTTTATTGTCAAAGGACACATTGTCCGAACCGATACTGTTCAGAATCTAATGCGTCGAACGGACGGGCGCCATGTGGTGCAATTTGCCGTGTCCGATGGAGCGACCATGCTGTGCAATTCGGTTACATCCGAGTTTCCGGGCCTTCAGTGCCATGCTGTCGCAAATACGGCAGTGCGTATCGAGTCCTCAGAACCCATACGCATCAGCCAGTTGGTACGCTTGATTGAAGACAACGGCGCGGAGGTAACTGAGGCCCGCAAGTTGCGCCCGTCGCTGGAAGATGTGTTCATAGAAATCACCGGTATCGAAGCGGGCGTGATGAAACAGGAACGGGAAAAGGCCAGAATGGAAGGTAATGCATGAGCGGGTGGATTGCATTTTGGAATATCTTGCTCAAGGACATGCGATCTTATTACATCAAGCCGCCGAATATCAGTTGGGGCCTGTTGTTCCCAATGGTCTGGATCGCAATGTTTTCCATCCGTTCAGGACTGGGCATGGACAGTTTGCCTGCATTACTTCCCGGACTCGTAGCGCTGAGCATTCTTTTCGGCACAACCAGTGTTCTTTCCGTAACCGTAACATTCGAAAAAAAAGGCCGTTCGTTCGAACGGTTGTTGCTGGCGCCGATCTCGCTAGAGGTTTTGATGCTTGCTAAGACTGCTGGAGCGATTTTCTTCGGAGTGATTAACGCCTTTGTACCATTCGTCATCGCGTACTTTCTGACCGACCTATCGGGAATACACTGGGCGACATTGATACCTGCTGTAATTCTGATCGCGGTTAGCTCGACGTTTCTCGGATTATTCATCGCTGTTTCTGTACAGGAGGTTTTTGAGGCTCAAACGTTCTCGAACTTCTTCCGTTTTCCAATGATTTTCCTGTGCGGACTGTTTTTCCCCATTGAACAGATTCCGATTTGGTTAAGGCCTCTTTCTTATCTTTTGCCTCTAACCTACGGAGCAGACGCGTTGCACCATGCAATTCTTTGCCGACAAACCCACATGACGTTGGCAGTTGACTTTGGTTTGCTGACTATGTTTTGTATCCTGCTGTTCGCAGCCAGTCTGCACAATGTCAGACAGAAATGGATCGTGTGAAAACGCAAGCGCGACGGGCAAGATTTGTTCTGGCGCTCGCGCTGTCATTTTGTCACGCTTCACCTTTCGGAAGTATTCAGCCGAATAAAAGGGCAAACGTATCCAGAAACGCTCCAATTAAATACTCGGTGGTGTGCTCTGACAATTTTTGTCAAAACAACTATTCTCGCATTGATTCAAGGCTTAACTGAGTTTCTGCCGATAAGCAGTTCAGGGCATCTCGTTCTGGCAAAACATTTTCTAAACCTGAAAGCGCCCGGTGCTATACTTGAAACGGTATTACATGCCGGAACGCTGATATCTGTAATATTGTACTATCGCAAAAGGCTTATCTCCCTAATTATCGGTTTTTTTAGAAAGGACGAAGCGTCAATACGTTACAGCTCCGCCATTTTATTTGCATCGCTTCCCGCGCTTATCGCATATATGACATTAGGCGAATACATTGAGGCTGCATTTAACATGCCGCAATTCGTTGCCGTCATGTTGCTCGTTACCGGCCTGATCGCTCTTTCTACGGCGGTGTCGACGCAAACAATTCGAAGTATGAATAGACCAATTGCAGTTCTGATTGGATGCGCGCAGGCGTTTGCTATGATTCCCGGCATAAGCAGGTCCGGCGCGACAATTGCCGTGGGTAAACGCATGGGAATATCATCCAATCAAGCTGCAGAGTTTTCGTTTATTATGTCTATACCCGCGTTGATGGGAGCTGTAGCAATAAAATTATTTGACTTGCCGACTATAACCGGCACCGACTTGACCCCATTGTCGCTAGTATTCGGGCTGTTCGTCGCGGCATGTGTCGGCTACTTTGCCATCAGATTTTTGATTAGAACGTTGGAAGCAAACAAGTTCTGGATCTTTGGTGTATATTGTCTGATTATTGGAGTCATTGCGATGGGATTGACTTATATCAAAGAACTTTGAAGCCGGGCAGATCTTGTATGTCAACAGCGCCAACCAATCTGTTTTTTTGATCTACAACGATCAAGTCGTCAACTTTGTGTTTTTCATAAATCATTAATACATCAACTGCCAATTCGTCAGCAGATACTGTAATAGGAGAGCGAGTCATGACATCAGCCACTAACATTTCCAACAAATTTTTTTTCGCCGCAATATTCCGTCGTAAGTCGCCATCCGTGAATATGCCTATCACATGTCCATCTTTGTCCACCACCGCTGCGCTACCGGAGCGCGCTTTTGTCATCGCCAGAAGCGCATCTTTGACTTTGTTGTGTTCTTGAACGGTCGGCACGCGGTCACCGGTGCGCATGATGTCTGAAACGCGCAACAACAATGACCGACCGATTGCGCCGCCTGGGTGCAGCTTGGCATAATCCTCTTTTTTAAAACCGCGTGCATTGAGAAGCGTCATTGCAATTGCGTCGCCAACGGCTAGTGTGGCGGTAGTGCTTGCAGTTGGAGCCATGTTGAATGGACACGCCTCCTTATCAACAGCAACGACGATAACAACATTGCTTTCTTTTGCAAGTGTACTCTCAAGCGAACGGGTCAGCGCAATAATTGTTGCGCCAAGCCGTTTGAGCGGCGGCAATACAGACAACACTTCTTCTGACTCGCCACTGTAACTCAGCATAAGCACAACATCAGAACGAGAAACCAACCCTAGATCGCCATGCAGCGCTTGCGTTGGATTAAGAGGAACGCTGGTTGCTCCTGTGCTCGTTAATGTGGCGGAGATTTTTTCTCCAATATGCAAATTTTTACCTACACCACATACGATAATTTTACCTCCCGCCGCGAGGGCTTTTAATATCAATGTAATCGCGTCGTCAAACGACTTGCCGAGATCATCTCTTGCCTTTTGCAGCCCTTGAATTTCCAGATTTAAGACATCACGAGCTTTATCAAGATAGGACATTGTGCATTTCTCTCCTGACTTTGATAAATAACATTTGAGGCCACTCCCAGTCAACAACACCTTTGACAAAGCAGCAATAAAGAATTGGTTCAATGGTTCGGCGAGTTTTGGCGGACATGTTTTGATGTAGAAGGTTGGGATTTCGGGGTTATGGGGCATAAAAAACTGGCGGTGATTTCCTGAGCACTTCCTGAATGTTCCGGTTTGCATATAACACGCTTTCGAGTATACTGAGCAACGTTGTGAACGACGCAGCCCAGAACAATCTCATGAGCCGTAGCTACGCCAGAAATAAGGTCCAGAACATCGTTGGCCGAGAGACCGAGCACGGTGTCTACAATTATTCTTACGACGCAATTGATCAGTTGACTGGCGTTGATAGTCCTGTGTTGACGAACGAGTTCTATGCCTATGACCCGATGGGGAACCGGACGGTCTCTACCAGCTCTGTCTCGCTCTCCTATCTCGCAAATTCCCTGAATCAATATACGAACATAGTTCCCCTCCTTGGAGGGGTGCCCGAAGGG
>JAFGTH010000176.1 GCA_016934225.1 Lentisphaerota bacterium
TTGCGACACTCTTGTCCGGCGCTGCGTCTAATGAACTTGAAATGCTTGCAGGTCGTGCGCTTGCGCTTACGCGCCGTCATTTCGGCAGAACAATTTCATTATATGTGCCATTGTACCTCTCAAATTACTGCTCAGGCGGTTGTGTGTACTGCGGGTTTGCTGCGGACAGAAAACTTGTCAGAGGGCGTCTGGAAAAAAGTGATTTGATGAAAGAAATAGC
This sequence comes from Lentisphaerota bacterium, assembly GCA_016934225.1. Taxonomy (GTDB): domain Bacteria; phylum Verrucomicrobiota; class Kiritimatiellia; order UBA8416; family JAFGTH01; genus JAFGTH01. The sequence continues at coordinate 221 of JAFGTH010000176.1, forward strand.
GGTTTTGCAGAATAAGGGATATCAGGATGTGCTTCTGCTCACCGGTGAACGGTCGGAAAAAGCCGATTTTGACTATGTCAAAGATAGTGTTTCGGTTGTGGCAACACAGTTTCATGGCGTTTCGATTGAAGCATTTTCCATGACAGAAGACGAATATCGGCAGTTGGTCGCTGCCGGCTGTATGGGCGTAACTTTGTACCAGGAGACATACGACACAGATTTGTATGCAGAACTTCATAGATGGGGTGAGAAACGCGATTACAACAACAGGTTGGATGCTCCGAACAGAGCGTTACGCGCCGGCATGCGTTTTCTTGGAATGGGCGTTCTTCTTGGCCTTGGGGATCCGGTTGCTGATGCAATAAGTTTATTTCTTCATGCCCGGCAGATCATGAAAAAATTCTGGCGATCCGGCATAACGATATCTTTCCCGAGGATACGACACCAGGTTGGAGATTATGTCGCGCCGCATCCGGTGGAAGACCGCCTTCTTGCTCAGATGATTTTTGCTTTCAGAATATGTCTTCCCGAAGTGTCATTGGTGCTTTCAACACGAGAAGCGCCGTCATTTCGCGATGGAATAGCCGGCATCGGCATATCGAGAATGAGCGTTGGGAGTAAAACCACGGTTGGTGGATATGCCGAAGAGACTCTGCATACAGAAGGGCAATTCGATGTTTCCGACGGCAGAAGTGTGGATCAATTTCTTCGGATGTTGCAGAGCAAGGGCCTGTTCCCGGTATTCAAAAACTGGGATTCGGTGTTTACGGGAAGCGAGCGGTAGCCAATGAATAGCATTATATTGACGAATAAATCTTGTATCGAGGCGAATACAGAGGATAAGCGTAAGCGCTGGAAAGCATGACTGGCAAGGGCAGGGGTCAGAAGTTGTATGCTGCCCTGACTGCACTCAGTTGCTCGGTCTCTTTCTCTTTGGATATGCGACTGTCTGTTACGGCCGAACCGCTGTTTACATGAACCGCACGTTCGCATTAAAGCGCGCTGCCAGGGTGCATAGTTCGAAGTAACCCTGTCCTCTGAGTTGTGAAATTCGGGAAAAAGAATCGGGTGGGATTGCCATCAATTCCTGTAACACATCTTGTGGATAGTAATCCCGGCATCATTTCGGAATCAGTGCAGGATGCCGGGATTAACTCAGGTTTTTCACAATGCGCCGCTCACAGTTTATTCTCTCTGTCATTCATCAATCTACCATCTTCTTTTATCAACATAATATTCTCCGGCACGGTCGAAGGCAAGTGCTGGACGAGTCAATTCTCTTGTTCTTTCCTCTGTTTTTGTCAGAAACTCGTTAAGACAGTATCTCTTCCAGTGTGATGTAGTCACCGACGTGTCCGGTCATTTTCTCTACGTCTGTATTTACGGGAAGGGTCTTTTTCCCTTTACGCCAACCCGCTGGACAAACTTCTCCGGTCTTGTAGGCATGCTGCCAGGCTTCAAGCTGACGGATCAATTCGGCGACGTTGCGGCCAACACTATCGGCTACCGTCTCTTCGGCCACGACGATGCCATCAGGATTGATGATGAAGCGGCCTCGAAGGGCAACGCCTTCCTGCTCAACCCAAACGCCGAACCTGCGCGCGATATCTCCGGTGGTATCCGCTCCCATCGTGAGCTTCAGTCCCTTCAGCAGGGGCTCCGTCTCCACAAAGCGCTTGTGGCTGAATTTGGTATCGCCTGAAACGGGCACTACGACCACGCCAAGCGCGTTCAGCTTGTCGAGGTTTGCGTTCATTGCGGCTATTTCCGTGGGACATACAAAAGTAAAGTCCGCAGGATAAAAGCATACCACCGCCCACTTGCCTTTGATCTGCTCACTGGAGATCTTTGTATAGTGCCCTGTGGCGGCATCATAGGCCTCCATCTCGAATTCCGGCATTCGTCGCATGACTAACGTTGTACTCATTTTCTTTCCCTCCTGTTTCGGTTGATTTTCCATTGCGGTCGGTTCTACGTCCTCGATCACTTTCATTTTGTCACATGGCATTGTTTGCCTCCTTTTGCGTTGTTATCCGATATTAGAACACTGCTGTCCAATTGACAGATTATCTTGGACATCAGTGTTCTGCGCTAGATTCGTTCAGCACTTCAAGAACTCTTTGAAGTCGTCGGGGAGGTATTTGCTCTGCCATACGCAACCTGTCGGTCAATCTGGATGGCGCGGAGCCGCTCGACAGGCGAGAGGGAACGCCAGTATTCCAAGTCTGATGAGTCGTGAAGATTGTTATAGACAATTTTGTACGATCAACTTGCATACCATAAGAAA
>JAFGTH010000177.1 GCA_016934225.1 Lentisphaerota bacterium
CATCTGCGTTCATCTGCGGTTCCATTCTCTCTCTCTTCCGCGTCCATCTGCGTTCATCTGCGGTTCCATTCTCTCTCATCCGCGTCCATCTGCGTTCATCTGCGGTTTTCTCCCCCTAATCCATTCTTTCCACGGAACTTCACGTGCAAACAGTTCTGCAACCAATCTTGATCCTTTACTGTTAAAATGCACATCGTCCTGATAGTGTTCTTTCCCTTCCGGCAAAAGCCTCTCAATATCCACCAGAACGCAACCCTGTTCCGCAGCGACTTCTCTGTTTATTCTGTTATATTCCATAAATGCGTTTTCGATGCCTTGAAAAGTCAAACATTCGTGATAATAAACAAGCGGATTTCGCGTTCCCATTCCTGGATTCCAATCCGCGTTTTCCTTGAGACTGTGCCCAACAGTGGCAATTACAACCTCGACGCCGTGAATGCGGCACATGCCTATGATGGACTCAATATTTCGCCGGTACGCATTTAATCCCGCCTTTTCGACCGTATCATAACGCTTCAATTTTTCACCGCGCCAGTTATCTTTCCTGGCCGGATTCAGCACAAACAAAAGGCGATAACGTATATGACTTCCCAAAAGACTTCGGTCAATGATTCTATGCCAGAAATTGACGTAGGCCCTAACCGGCGGCGGATACCAATGTGAGTAATCGTCTTTGAATCCAGGGTAACGGTTCGGTTTTTGATCGTTTATACCATGCATTACGATGACCACGTCCGGATCAATAGGCAAAACCCTCAATGCAAGGTTCACAATTGTGTCCGCCGTGGTTCGCGATGGTATGCCGGCATTAACCACCTCGAAAACTCTATCCGGGAAACATTTCTGAAGTGCGTCCTGTAACTGCACTGCCCACGTTTGGTCCATGGATACACGCGTGTCGTATACCGCCGAACCGCCTACACAGGCCACTCGGAAAGTGCCAGACGGCTTTTTAAGAGAAATCGCCGGCGATCTGAAGCCAAGCGAGTTTATGGAGATAACCGCGCTATTGTTGCCCTGAACCTCCAACCAGTCAGCCGGCGCCTTGGGCACCGTTCTCAGAAACGGATGCCAATCAGCGATAGGCCCTTCGCCCATGTGCAGCCAGCCGGGCACCCGGCCGGTCCCGTATTTGACGTATTGCCTCGCTCGAAGACTAATTTCCGCGAGGACAAGCGCCAGAACCAATGCCACGACAAAGCACATTGCGCCAAGACACAGTGTGCGCCGGCTCCGGCAAGTCGTATTACCGACGCTGTTGTTTTTTGTAATCGTCACCACGCCCCCAATATAGTGCAAAGCTCAACAACCAAAATTCGCCTTCAATGGAAAGGTTCCAAAAGGCGCAAGTTTCTGATTTAAAGTCTCAATTACTCCGTTCGCACGTTCGCTGTTATACAGCACACTTCCTCAACCAACTTTCTCACTTTCGATTCCCATGTTTCAACGAACACTCTGTCACTGATCGCTTTTCGCTGCTCATGCGATGAGGGTTCTCTGAATAATTTGCGAACATAATCGGTAAATTCAACGGCATTTTGTCCAATTAACACCGCTTTGCCGTCGGCATAATTTTCGACTTCCGGCAGTGCAGTTGACACAACGGGAACGCCGGCCGCCATCATTTCGCGAAGTTTAAGCGGATTGACCGCGCGCGTTAATTCGTTCACTTTGAACGGTATTATCCCAACGTCAAAAAACGCCATATAAGAAGGCAAATCCTGAAATTTGCGCGGACCCAGAACATGAATGTTTGCTTCTTTACGCAGCATTTCAATTGGAATGTCGGCGTTCCCAATCAGAACAACATGCGAGGGCGCAATCGCCCGCGCAGTTGCCACTATCAAATCCAGATCCACCCAATCCGATAATAAGCCGATAAAACCGGCAATCAGCCCGTCCGGCAGATCTTTCGGGCGTTCATCTGCTGAAACGCTCAATTTGCTTGCAAAATGAGAGTGTTGCACACCGTGCGTAATGAGCTTTACATTTGCGCAGTGCTCCAGACAACGTTTGCTCAAATCTGTGGAGGAAGCGATTACCAAATCGGCGGATCGGCAACTTTCCGAATGTAATTGGGCCATGGTTTCAGAGTTATAGGCTCGAAAAGCATCCCACCGATCAACGCAATAATACACAGATACCCCAGGCCAACGCCTTAACATTCCAGGCGTCAAGGGCAGGAATGAAATCAGAATCGCATTTTCAAAGGATAATTTCCGACATGCCTTAAGAGCGCTTCTTAGGTAGACGGCATTATTCACAACACGCGCCAGTGTTGATTCCGGAAACGGCAAGACGAAGGGAGATATAACATGCAAACCGCGCGGCAACGATGGAACATCTTGATTGCGGACACCCCAAAACGAGTCCATTATTTTTCGGGCCGCCCGTTTCCAGTCGCGTCGGCTAAACATACCAGGTCGCCGCATGCCGGTTCCCGTAATCCACAAGACGCGATGTCCTGCCTTTAATAGCTCAATAGCAATATGGTGCTTGCTGGTCGGATTGGTCAACCGATCCTGCCAGGCATTAGCGACAATGACAAAGTTCATGAAGAAATGTTCAAAGTTTGAGAGGTTTAGGACTCAGGATTCAGTTAGAGTTAAAAGCTCGGACATGCCATTCTGAGGAGCACAGCGACGAAGAATCTAATCACCACTTCTCCCGCATCTCGCAGGATCCGTGTTTATCCGCGTCTATCTGCGGTTCCCTTCTCCCTCTCATCTGCGTCCATCTGTGTTCATCTGCGGTTCCATTCTCCCTCTCATCCGCGGTTCCCTTCTCCCTCTCATCCGCGTCCATCTGTGTTCATCTGCGGTTCCTTCTCTCTCCCTCATCTCCGTGCCCCCGCGTCTCCGTGGTTCAATCCATCTCATCCGTGGTTCCTTCTCTCCCCGCGCGTCCACTTGTCCCGCCTACGGCGGGATCTGCGCCCCCTTCTCCATCCCGCCCATCAACAGTACCCGAATGTATTTCCAACGAATACCGCGCAGCATGTTTGTTAACCGCGCAATCTCCGAGCGCTGCTCGTCCGTCATTGCCTCCCGCATCCGTCCGCATACATAGGACACGCATATCTCAGGCCGTTCAATAACGGCAAGCCTGCAGCCTTTGCCTTCGACAAAATATTGACACACACCGGTATCATCACGATTCCACGCATACGAACCGACCGGCCGGATACGAAAACCCCATGGTCTGCTTGCATCTGATCCGCTTGCCAGATCGGAGATGTGGTCAAAGACTGTGAAGCGATCATATTGACCTGCGCAACAGGTCGCGTGGCAATTCCGGCACACGTTCAAATGGTGGAAAATCGAGAACATACGACCGTATATCAAGTCTCGTTCTCGCTTGATTGATTTAAGCCCCGCAAGAGCGTCTTCCTTGATCCGCCATTCCCCTGATAAAAACTTCGGCTCAAGCACAAAGCACGTTAGAAGATTCAGCAGAAGACGGGCCGGAGCATCATATTTGAAATGCCGATTATTCGACAATTCCGATGCGCGGCCATTTGCCTTCATCCGCGGCTGTTTTTCACTCTTAATTTCCGTATTTTCCCCATGAAGCGTTCAGACAATCCAAGAATGCGCTTGCCGGTTCGAATCACACTATTAGATATCCGCGCAAAGGCAACCAGGAGCCGTAACGATACGCAATTCCTGATGACAAGAATTGCATCAATATAAATCGTGTCATTAGCCGCTTTTTGCTTATAAACCGCTTCGCCCACGCCGAAATCCACAAACCGGACCTCATCATCCATCCACAGACGCTCCAGAATTTTGTATAAAAGCAGGATTCCGGGAGAGTGCCGCGCAAATTTCGGAGAGTAACCAATTCTCTCGTACATCAGCGTTCCCATTCCCTGGTAACACAAAGTAAAGGCGGCAGCCTGGTCTCCCGCAAGCAACAGAAACGAACGAAGCCATCCTCTGTCCGCGACTTCGTTCGCTTCATCAACACTGAATATATGTCCAAGTTGTTCGGCTTGCCATGTTTCTCTAATTAGAGATGTAATCGCCTCTCCATATTTGGAACAGGTATTGCGATCCCGAATCTCAATCACTTTACATTCCGCCCCAACATGTTTCGCCAGCGCATGTTCCTTACCAAGCATCCGACTAATGCTTTTTGCGCTTCTGAATGACATCTTTTCCCGATCTTCCGGAAATACAAGGCGATAGTGCGGCATCTGAGCGCGAGACTGATACGCGAAAAATTGCGCGTTTTGCGCACAAGCTTTTATTATACCATCAGATCTGGCGCCCGAAATAACATGATCCATGTTTAGTACATCTATATCCGGATATTTTCCGAAAATAGCCGTTATCAATTCTGTTAATAACGGCACGCTCATATCCGGCCCTATATAATCGCCGCCGCACATACGCAACCCGTTTAATCGTCTGTAGAAACCTTTCCTGCCTCGTCCGGCTCCCAACGATTGCGAACAGGAAAACAGAGGCATTATGCCGAGACACGAACCTTTGTCGTCTTCAATGACAACAACTATCGCATGACGTCGCGTATCGGACGCCATCATCGAGAACCATTCGTAGCTCCGCGTGAAATACCCGATTTGATCCTGCCTTACTCCTTCCGTCCGCCAAAACGAAAGCACGGCTTCGGGCACATTCTCAGGGCTATAGAAATGGATTGGCATGGGAAGTTTGAGAGGTTCAGGGTTCGAGAAGGTTCAAGGTTGTCATTCTGAGGAACGCCGCGACGAAGAATCTAATCTGCGTCCATCTGTGGTTCCTTCTCTCTCTCTTCTCCTCACTTCAACATTCGACATTCCTTGTTCGATATTCTGCGGTTCCTTCTCTCCCCTCCTCATCCGCGTCCATCTGCGTTCATCTGCGGTTCCTTCTCTCCTCTCCTCATCCGCATCCATCCGCGTTCATCTGCGGTTCCTTCTCTCCACTCCTCTTCCGCGTCCATCCGCGTTCATCTGCGGTTCCATTCTCTCTCTCTTCCGCGTCCATCCGCGTTCATCTGCGGTTCCATTCTCTCTCTCTTCCGCGTCCATCCGCGTTCATCTGCGGTTCCGCTTCCCTCCGCCACGTTCATATACCTTGCATCCTCCTTGCTCCCTGTTCAAACATCCGCAGTAATGAATGATGCAAACGGAATCTGACATCACGATGCAATGAGGTCCGGATATTACAGGCTGTCAGGCACCGCGGCACCGGCAACATTTCCATGTCGTTTCTACCGCGCACGAACGAAAGCAGTTGTTCCAATCTAAGGCGATTCTTCATGTCCGGCACAACTGCCCTGCGTGTACGCCTGAAAAATTCCTTTGGGTGCGTAAGAATCGTTGCGGTTTCATACCCAAGCCGAGACATTTTTAAAAGAGCGTCCGTAAGTTCCGCATGGCTTACCGCGCATATCTGCAAATGCCTGTAGCGGCCGTCTAAAAACGGCAAACTCGAACGCGGCGCCGTTATCGGTAAATCAACTATGCCCTGCCATTCACAAATATCGTTCCGTACAGGGAATAAATCATTGACGCCGGATTGGATTGTCGTTTTTTTGTCCAGATCGCGATTGGATCCCAATTTCATGCCGCACTCCCGCATGGCCTGCAACGTAATCTTGTCGGCGGCCAAATCGCCTATTCGCAGGGCGGAAACGCGACTCGCGCCGCATTCTTTAAGCATATTCAGCCCTGTAGTAATAAACCGGATTTGCGCCGCTTTACTGTAATTTCGGAAGACATCGCCGTCGGACTGAATTCCTTCAATATTTGCGACAACGGGATGAAGGTGAAGCTGAACATCCTGCCCGGCGTTGAGAATTCGATCGCATATGTCCTTTACCCCTGCCGGCCCCCATCGAGTAACGCCCAGTGCTTCGACAAAAAAAGTTGCCTGTACACCATATTCGGCGCATTTTTCCAAAATATAGCCCAGCCCCTGCCCATGACCCCATACGTCAAGTCCATAATCACCTGTGTATGTTTCGACGTCTATCGTCAAAAAAAGATACATATGAAAAAGCCTGTTTTAACTCTGTTCCATTATTGCAAGAATCTGCCTTGCCTGATCCGCCCACGACCGTGCGTTTGCATATCTTTCCGACATCGCCTTTCTGTCAACTTTTAATGCCAGAATCCTTACGATAGCATCAGTCAGAATATCAGGTGTCTCAGCGGGAACCGTTTGCGACTCCGGTGAATCGGCCAACATTTCCTTGCACGCTCCGACATTTGAAGCCACAACAGGTAAGCCGCACGCAAGCGCTTCCAGAACCACATTGGGCATGCCTTCCGACCTGCTCGGCAGACAAAGAACATCGGCAACATTCATCCATGCCGCAACTTTGTCATGGCTCACGGCTCCGACAAAGAATACAGAATCGTCAATGCGCAGCAACCGCGTCATCTTTTTCAAACCGGCCAGCATCGGTCCTTCACCAATCACTACAAGCCGGTCTGCCTTTCGTTGCGCAATACAATCTGCATCGCCCATTGCAAGTTCATTATTCATTGCATTTTTATACTGTTGCCACGCCGACAGTAAAATATCAGGCCCTTTCACATGCGCCAAATTACCGACGTACAAAACCGTTTTTCTGTTTCCTGCCGACAGCAATCCTGGCTTGCCGATCCGATTTGCGGCTTTTTCTACCGGTTGATATCTGAACAAATTGGTATCCACCCCATTTGGTACAATCGTGATTTTGTCTGTGTCCGGCGCTCCTTTGCGAAGCATGCCGTCTTTGACAGACTGGCATACGCAAATAACCTTTTTGGCTTTATTGCAAGCGCGTAGGATAATTTTTCGTCGCATACTGTAGTCCAGATTCACCACATCGCTGCCCAAAGCCATGATCCAGGACGGAAGCCCGTTAAGGCTCGCATATAACACCGCGCCGACACCGTCCGGATACAACCATGGCGCAAACACTCCGTCATACAGTTCCGGCGCAGCAATCGCTCTTTCAAGAGCGCTTAAGCAATATCTCCAATTAAAATTGCGTCCGATTATCGGAACGTAAAACGTCGGAACATAAAATGTTTCATATTCCATACCGTGAGGATCGGCCCATTGTCTGATCGCGGCCCATCGCCACATCTTCCAGCTGGGTACAAGGCAAATGTTTACGATTCCGCCGCCCTGTTCTTTCAACCGGACGTGTATCTCCCGAAACAATTGCATGTTGAACATTCCTCGCTGAGGTTGATCAGGTCGTGGATAGAGATTCGTTACCGTAAGCAGTTTCATTGCGTCGCCATGCCGTATAAATTCATACCAACCAAATCACAGATATACACTTTAAAAACCCTCTTTCCGAACTCTGTCGTATATTCCTTCATATGCGACAAGAACCCGATCAAGCGAGTAGCGTTCCATAACCATTTCGCGCGCTTGTGTTCCCATTTCTTTCCTTAACGATTTGTCGCGACAAAAGCGGTCCAAAGCATTCGCGAATCCGTCACGATCATTAGATTTTACCGTTAATCCGTTGATGCCGCTCCGCACAACTTCGGCATTGCCGCCAACGTCCGTTACAACGGCTGGAATCCCCATTGCTCCTGCCTCAAGCAGCGCAACCGATATGCCTTCGCTTGCGGAAGACAAACAAAAAATGTCCATTACGCCAAGAAACGGAATTACATCTGTTTGGAATCCAACAATCATGCACCTGCGATCCAACCCCTTGTCATAAACGGATTTTTCAATAACGGATCTATCCGGACCGTCTCCGACAATCAGCAAAAACACCGACGGATATTTTTCGACAATTTTGGAGAACGCTTCTATAAGCATTAACAGATTTTTTTCCGGGGTAAATCTCGCTATTGTTCCAACGACAAGCGCATCTTGGGGCATGCCAAATTCATGCTTCACTCCGGAATCGGCCGATCGCGGGGCAAACGTTGCGACATCAACACAATTAGGTATCACCGATACGCGATCTTGCGGGATTCCTCTTTTAATCATTACCATACGGGTATCTTCAGACACTCCTGAAAACCAATCCGTCCTTGATTTAAGCAGCCTCGTTTTAAAACGATCCCGCCAGCCGTCATTATGAGGGTTAGGGCCGTGCTGCGTGTTGACATGAGAAGCAATTCCCCACGCTGCCAACGCACCGTACTGCTGGGCTGCAAGGTTGTGCGAATGCACAATGTCAATGCCTTCTTTCTTTATGATGCGTCTGATATTTCGGACAGCAGCCACATCCCACGGAAATCGGTTTCGGCGCGCTTCGACACACTTGACCACATCTGGCGGCAAATGATCCGCCAGAATGCCTCTTTCGTCCAAACAGGCTATAAACGTACTGCCGGCGTTTTGCCGATCTCGTGTTCCAGCAAGCAGAACCACCTGTCGTTCCAATCCTCCGTGATTGAGCGAAATGACAATATGCAAAACTTTCGGTCGCATTACACTATGACGCGGCAATCGTATCGCCTCGAAACACCGCAAGGTACGTTTCTACCGTTCTCTTGAGTGAAAATGTCTCTATCACATTAGCGCGCGCGCACTGTCCGATTCTCTCCGCAATTCCCGGTTCAGTTAACTTTTGAAGCGCATTCAACCAATCGGCTCGAGACCCGGCTATGAATCCGTTCTCACCGTTTCGAACGATTTCAGTATATGACGGCACCGGCGAGGCGATAACCGGCATGCCCAGCGCCATGAACATCGTCAAACGGTTGGAGGACTTCGCCATGTCGTGGTCCGACGCCAGGAAAGCCGGAATTAACGCGACGTCGTGCTCCACAATTGCAGTTGCCACAGTGTTCTTGTCCCACTCTACAAATCGGTGCTGCAAATCACCTTGGGAAACGGCGGAAACACGCCCTCTAAAAGATCTGCCGACATAAACACACTTGCGCAAGGCCTTTTCCAGAATGTCGAGCGGATGACATTTCCAAATCTCCTCGAGTTTCGAAATTGCCGATGTCGCGCTAATGCTGGCATCGGAAATATCCAAGTGCGGTTCGTACCGACTGGCAATGATTGTCAAATCCACCTTTTGCTCCAATACCGCCAGCATGCCCAGCACTTCCGGAGACGGAAACGCCGATCCGACGTAAACGGCTTTGACCGGACTCGTTCCTATGAAACGGTATTGCTGTTTCGGCTTGTCGGCTGATACCTCCAGCCCGTCCGGCACAACTTGAATTTTGCCGGCACGTCGCCGGCCAAACATTTTTTTTAGGAATGAAGAAACGGCTATCGTAACATCGCAAGCATCCACCATATTGTGCCCGCACAAATCACAAGCCATGTAAACCGTTCTTATGCCTGCATTCCGCAATTCGCCGACCAGTCGCACGGCATCACCGGCGAAAACCTTTTGGAATACGATGGTCGTAAAACCGCGCTTTATCCACGATTTCCAGTCTGTTTCGGATTCCGAAACTGAGAGGCTGTATTTCCTGGGCGCTATGAGAATTTCGGATTCCACGCCCATAGAGTGCAGCTCCACCTGCGCGTTGAATCCCTGAATTCGCGCGCCGGGAACAACATCACTCCCGGAAAGAACCCAACCGATTTTAGTGCGGGAAAAGTTCAAAGTTTAAATATGAAAGTTCAAAGAGCTTTACTGCGCAACTCTTTTCCTACAACTATTGCGTGATAAAGACAATGATGTGCGGTTGCCGATGCGCTTAACTGAAACATTTTCTCCCATCGCCTCTTCGCCATTTTCCCCTGTCTGATTCGACGCTCGCAGTCCTTCATCAGAAGCGCCAATCTGGCCGCCAGCCCATCCGTATCATCCCGCGGCACAACGAAACCGGAAATGCCGTCTTCTATCTGTTCATGCGCCGCGCCGGCATCCGTCATTACGGTCGGCACGGATACCGACATGGCTTCCTGCACCACGTTGGTACATGTTTCCGCCTCCGATGAATGCACGAGAATGTCGCACTCAGCCAGAACATCTCTAACATCATTCCTTTCACCCAGAAAATGGACTTTCCCCTTGAGCAAAGATTGATCGGATTGTTTCCTCAACGCAGGCTCGTTCGGACCGCTGCCGACCACTATTAAATGAGCGTCGGCTTCTAACATTCTTAAAGCCTGCTCGAAAGCCGTAATGGAGATATGCGTTCTCTTGCGCGGCACCAACCACCCAACGTTAATTACCACAACCGAATTGCTTGAAATGCCGAGTTCGCGCCTTAGCCAACCTTTTTCTTTTGCAGGTTCAAACGGTCCTATACTGTTATAGATTACACTTATTCGATCTGCTTTTATGCCACGCGCCAACAAAGAGGATTTGCCTCCTTCATAGCTGGCGACAAAATGATCAAACGCCAGTGAAGCCAATCTCAATCTGGAAACGTGCCGAGTTGCAATGTTCGGCGATTTTATTTGTTGCCTTTGATGCCAGATCCATCGAATGCGGCTGCCCGCCAAAATACGCGACAGTAATAGCGCAACTACAGACGGAATTTCATTGCCGAAATGAACAGCAACAACATCCGGTTTGATTCGCCGGATAATGCGAGTCGCTGGAAGACAAAATCGCCAGGGTCTGGTTCCACCTTTACCGTTGTCCCACCCGAGAATAACCTCCCACTCAATGCCGTCCCGCTGCAAGCGATCGGCCACATCTTTCGACGGATTGCCCCCGAAGACGACATGCATTCTGTCTCCTGCGCTGTCGCATTCATAATTGATCGCCGCCAACAACGATTCAAACGCGCCCCAACGCTGTGGCGCAATATTACAGAATACAAGAAGTTTCATTAGGAACGACGGAAAACGGCTTTTATATCCGGCATGGTCTCGTTACTGAAAACATTTGTTTGTCCGCATTGCAAGCGTCGGATAACGGTTACGCCAAGGACATAAATACTCACTTGCTCATAACCCTGGCTCATCTGGAAAGTTCCGTTTCGGTTCCTATTATTCTCACTGTCTTCGCTGGGTTGCCCGCCACAACGGTATTAGCAGATACATCGCTGGTTACCACGGCGCTTGTTCCAACTACAGAATTCTCGCCAACCGAAACTCCCTTCAGAATTGTTGCCCCGGCTCCAATCCAGGCATTCCGTCCAATTTTCACGTCGGCAACTTCACCAGCCATAACAGGCGCACGTTCTTTTCGCCTGCTAGGGTCCAGCGGATGATCGTCGTTATCACGAATTCTAACTCCCGCAGAAATAAGCGCGTTCTCGTCTATTGATATCCGACGCGCACACGAGAAAGAACACCTGTTCCCTATAAAAACATTATTTCCGATAATAATTTCGGGTTTCTCCGGCAAACTGGCCGAAAAATGGAAGATGATTGTTCCGGACAAATGGACGTTATCACCAATTACGATTTTTCCCCGGCCTCTAATAAAAGGCAACGATTCTATTCTCAAATTTCGGCCCACGCTTGTGCACAGTGAGCGCACTATCGGCTCAACCCAAAAAAATTTTCGCAGGAACGTGCAACTTTCAACCAGGAAAACACCTGCATAGTAAATCATGCGAATCACCGGCTTCAAAAAGACCGGCACAGGCAGACCGATGCAAAGCAATCGTTTGACAATTTGTTTCAGCGTGTTCACACCATCCCCCGTGTTAAGTTTCAATTTTTGAAATTCCCCTTGTCCGCCCGAACAAATATCGGCAAAGCTGCCGGCGCCATTTCCTCTCAGTCCGTTGAACCGCATGCAGGTTCAATAAATAAGATCGGATTAACAGAACCAACGCGGTTGTGCGCGTGCCGCGGCTGAATGCCATCCACGATGCATTCCACAACTGATTGGATATCGCGGTATCGCGCAAATATTTACGATTACCGAACACCCCTTCATCTCCAAACGCTTTTTCTATCACTCTCAGAACTTGCGGCAGAAATTTGCGATCGTCCATGCTTAAGCTACCGACCCGTTCTCGATATCCGGCCAGAGGCATATCTATGCTTATTATTGAATATTTCGCAGCCAATCGCATCCATAGCTCGTAGTCTTCGGGCCCGCAAAAGGATTCATCGAAACCCCCGACCGACTCGCACGCATCTTTACGCACAATCACTGTGGAGGTCGCCACAGGATTTCTGTACACAAACTCATCGAGAGATAAAATCTTCACAGCCGGAGCGGATATTATCCCTTCCGAAGATGCGTTTGCTCGCTCGAAAAAATCCTGGTTAAGAGGAACAGACTCGTCGAACCCGATCACTGTACCGCAAAATCCAGCCGCGTCCGGATACATTACTGTCAGCTCCATCTGCATCTTGAGACGATTCGGAAACCACACATCATCCGCATCAAGAAACGCCAGCCATTCACCATCTGCCGCTCGAACGGCATCATTCCGCGCTGCAGCCGGACCACCGTTTTTATTCCGCGCAATTGTTCTATGCGTTATTTCGACGCTCTCAAGAACCGACATGGTATTGTCCGTTGAACAGTCATCCGCTACAATAATTTCATAATCCCTGAATGTCTGACGTTTCACAGAAATAAGAGCTTCCGCAATCGTCGCTGCGGAGTTATACGTCGGAATTATGACGGTTACTGTCGGCATTCGATCCTCTCGGAACTCTGCGTAATCTTCTCTTTCTGCGCAACGCGGTGATATTCTCCTTTTCCGGGCTTTAACAGTCGCTGTTTTTACTTAAACGGATTAACGCCGTTTCAAAAGATTGCCGGCGGACCGGGCGACCTCTCGATACATTTCAATGTAACGATCAACGATTCTATCTTTGGACAATTTCTCTTCCGCCCAGCAACGCGTTGGGCCTGCAATTGCTTCCCGTATGTCGGCGCTCGTTAATTCTCCAAAAGCATCGGCAAGCGCTCCATCTTTGGTCATATCAATAACAGTGGCCGCGGGGCCTGCCACCCATTTGACGCGTTTCCAGTCATGAACAATACACGGAAGCCCTGTCGCAGCCGCTTCAGCCAATGCTATGCCATAGATCCCATGCACCACGCAAAATGCAAAAACATCCGCGGCTTGATACAGTTTCGGCATCAATTCATGAGGCACATCCGTTACAATGCGAATCTTTTCACCGGCCGCCTTGCCGGCCATAGCCGCAAGATTTTTTGTGTCCGAAGTCGCGGCTCCGGCAATAACCAGTAACGCCCTGGCTCCGTATGTGTCACTGAAGCGAGTATATTCTCTAATCAAATAATCCGTTCTTTTCAATTGTTTCTGGACAGCGCCAACGGAAAGAATAATGTACGCATCGCTGGGAAACTCAAACGCTTGTCGGGCAACAGCTCGTTCGCCGGGTTTAAATCTATTGACATCAACAAAATTCGGCAGAACAAATTTCTTGCCGCCTGTAGCCGGCAAAGCTGGTTCGGCATAGTCATCCAATTCCTGATAATACTTGAATTTTCCCATGAATTCAGGCGTTTCTTCCGTACCGTTTGCCAATATAATTTCCGGCTTAATTTGATCTTTTTCCCTGGCCAGACGCAGGTAATCTGCAACAAGCGGATCTTGAAGGTGGACCATGTCGTATGAATTTCGCAAGTACGGCATGAGATTGCGCGCAAATGTGTACGATTCCAAACCGTAGGATGATCCAAACGGTGTTCGCCAGATACCGCGTATCGGCCAACCGGTTGCCCACCTTGCCAATCTGCTGTTTCGACGGATACACGGCACAACAATTTCATATGCGCGCTCGGCAACTCCTCCGCCTTTGAATAAAGTGACGTCAATGCCTCTAGAATGCAACGCCGAGGCCAAATCCGCGGCCCATACCTCTATGCCGCGCCTGATATGGCCAAGGCCGCAACAGGCAACGGCAATTCTGGGTTCAAGTTTTGAGAGGTTCAAGGTTGTCATTCTGAGGCGCGACGAAGAATCTCATCGCCACTTGTCCCGCGTCTCGCAGGATCCGTGTTTATCTGTGCGCATCTGTGGTTCCATTCTCTCCCGCTCCCTCCCTTTCTCCCTCCCATCCGCGTCCATCTGCGTTCATCTGCGGTTCCTTCTCCCTCCCATCCGCGTCCATCTGCGTTCATCTGCGGTTCCTTCTCCCTCCCATCCGCGTCCATCTGCGTTCATCTGC
>JAFGTH010000016.1 GCA_016934225.1 Lentisphaerota bacterium
GAGGGCTATGGGAAATTTTGCGCAGGATTGATCGGATTGTGGATAGGGAATAATATGCGAAGTTTGCGGCTTATCATTTTTGCGGTCATATGCCAATGTGCGTGGGCTGTGGGTGAAGAAGTGGTTGCTTCGGGACTGCGGTTTTCGATTGACCATTATGCAGACGGAACGCCCAAGGTTCAATTAACGGCTGAAAAGGCGGCAGTTCCGCCGGCAGGAGATATATTAATCGAAGGCGCTGTTGTTGAGTTTTACCGCATGGACGGTTCTGTTGACGGAAGAATTATTGCCGGGGATTGTGTTCTCAGTCGCGACAACAAGACTGCTTATTCGGATTCGCCAGTCACGGTGCAGCGACATGGGATTACAATTACGGGCAAGGGGTTCGAATGGGACGGCAATGAAATGATTGTTAGAATCAAGAGCAAGGCAAAGGTTGTGTTGAGCAAACAGTCGTCCGGCGGCGTGGGGTTTGCTGGTATTGGCTTGCCTTCGATTGGCGGACAAAAGGGGAAGAGATAATATGTCTTGGATAGGCCGATCGGTTATGATTGCGTTGTGCATGAACTGTCTTCAGATCATGACTCTTGGCGACGATAATGAAAGCAAGACAGTGATCACATCGCGCACATTGGAGTATGATTACCAGAGCGGAATTGCTGTTTTCACGGGTAATGTGATGTTGTTTGACGACGACATAAGACTTGTTGCGGACGACCTGCGTGTGCTTTTGGGAGCATCGAATGAAGTACAATCATTGGCTGCGGTTGGAAATGTTACGGTTCAAAGCGAAGATCGAACAGGCAGTTGCGGTAAAGCGATTTATCTGGTTACGGATGGCGAGCTAATTATGATCGGAAACGCGAAGGTGGTTTCCAGCAGGGAGCTTATCACGGGCAGCAGGATTCTGTTCCGGCAAGCGGATGACAAGGTTGTTTGCCATAATGCGCGTATCGTGTTTTTCCCCGATGTTAAGGATTTGGAGACGAATAATGGTTACCAATGATTTGTTGATATGCACCGAGAATATCGTTAAGCGTTATGGCGGAAAATCTGTAGTAAATGAAGTGTCGCTTGGCGTAAAACGAGGTGAAATCGTCGGGTTACTTGGCCCAAATGGCGCCGGAAAGACAACAACTTTTTATGCAATAGTCGGATTAATTAAACCCGATGCGGGGCGTATTTTTTTTGATGGCCAGGATATCACTTCATTGCCGGTTTATATGCGGGCGAGAATGGGAATGGGTTATCTCTCACAGGAATCCTCTGTGTTTCGCAAGTTGACGGTTGAAGAGAACGTTATGGCTATACTTGAAACGATGCCGTTATCGAAAAAAGAGCGCCAATCGCGGTTGGTTGATCTTTTAGCCGAACTTGATATATCTCGATTATCAAAGCAAAAAGCCTACACTTTAAGCGGTGGTGAACGACGCAAGCTTGAGATAACCCGAGCGTTGGCGAGAAGACCTTCGGTAATAATGCTGGATGAGCCTTTTAGCGGGGTTGATCCGCTTGCGGTCAATGATATTCAGGAGATTATCATGGGACTGCGTAAAAAAGGTCTTGCGATTTTGATTACGGATCACAATGTGAGAGAAACGCTTGCGGTTGTGGACAGAGCGTATCTTCTGTATGAAGGGAAAATATTAAGGGAGGGTGAAAGTTCGTTTCTAATAGAGGATAAGGTAAGCAGGGAGTTGTACTTGGGACATAAATTTACGATGTGAGGGGCACAAATCATGCCGATCGAAATTACTGCTCGACATATGGATGTTGGGAACGAAGTGCGGGAATACGCGGAACGTCGCGCTACGGCTTTGGCAGAGGAATTTCCGCGGGTCGAACATGTGCATGTGATTCTGGATTGCGTAAAGCACCAGAGGATCGCGGAAATCATAGTGCAGGCAAAGAATCATATTCGTGTTGAAGCTGTGGAAAAAACCGATACATTAACATCGGCCATAGATATTGCATACGAGAAGGCTGCGCGTCAGTTGCGTCGTTTACGAGACAAGGTTCAGGATCGTCGTTATGCAAAACGTGCTCCGAACGAAACCGGCGAAACAGAGGAATTAAGCGTTGAAAGATAGCAACGTTAGTCATAAACGAATTGTCACAGTTGGAAGATTTGTGCAGGCCGCGCACGATCTTCTTAAGATTGAAACGATTGCTGGCGAATCCGGCATGGAGCGTCATATAGCGGAAGCGACGATAAATCGTCCCGGGCTTGCTCTTTCAGGATTCTTTGAGCATTTTGCCAACAGACGAATACAAGTTCTGGGTTTGGCTGAGATTGCATATCTTGCTGCTCTGAGCAACGAAATGCGGGGAAAAGCATTACGGCGGTTTTTTGATGCGAAAATTCCTTGCGTTGTTGTTGCACGAAATAAAGGCGTATGTCGCGAAATCAGAGAATTAGCGGAGGAATTTGCTGTTCCTGCGCTACGAACAAAATTAGTGACAAAGCATTTCGTAAATGGCGCCACGATTACGATGGAGAATCTGATGGCTCCGGCTGCAAAAATGCAGGGCACCATGGTAGAGATCATGGGAATTGGCGTTCTAATAGATGGAAAACCTGGCTTGGGTAAAAGCGAAACGGCGTTGGGACTTATTAAGCGCGGGCATGCGTTGGTATCCGATGACATTACGAATTTGCGAGTTGATAGTTCGGGCCGACTGCTCGGTTCGCCGGTAAGCGTAACCCGCTACCATATGGAAATTCGCGGGTTGGGCATAATTCATGTGCCAAGTCTGTTTGGCGTATCATCTGTTATTGAGGAAAAATCGCTTGATTTGATTGTTACGCTAACTGAATGGCGCAAGGGCCAAGACGATGATGCGACTGGCGATGGCACGAGAATAAAAGAGATTCTTGGAGTGCAAGTGCCTCATGTGATCATATCTGTTGCGCCTGGACGCGATACGGTAAGTATACTTGAAACCGCTGCATTGGATCAAAAACTGAAGCGCCTGGGACATGATGCCGCCAAAGAACTGGATGATCGTTTGATTACTTCGATGATGGGAGGTCGTAACGGAAGTGAGTGATCAGAGTGGTAATTTGCCGAAAATAACCCGTGAATTCGAAATATTGAATCAATACGGGATACATGCCAGACCTGCCGCGCTTTTTGTTAAAACAGCATCTCGATACGATGCGGATGTTATAGTCGAGAAGGATGGGAATAAAGTATCAGGTAAGAGCATAATGGGCATGATGACGCTTGAAGCGTTCCGAGGAGCCAAGTTAAAGGTTACCGCGGAAGGCGAAGACGCAATAGAAGTTCTGGATGAACTTCAAGCCTTGATCGAGAGCAAGTTTGACGAAGATTAGGACGTGTTCAATGCCAGGCAGCCATAAGAAAAACACCAAAAGCAAGACACTCAAAGGAATTGGTGTGTCGCCTGGAGTGGTAATAGGCCCTGTATTTCTTCTTACACGGGAGACTCTTCGTGTAATGGAGCGAACGCTGGTCGGCAACGACATTCAAAATGAGATTATTAGATTCGAAAGGGCGTTGATCGAAACACGCCGACAAATCAAGGTTCTACAGGAAGAAATGGAGAAACGCGCGCCGGGCAGTGGAGAAATGATTCTGGAAGCGCATTTGCTTGTGCTGGATGATCGAGCGTTTTCCGGCGAAATCCTGAAGAGAATTCGGCAAGAGCACAGAAATGCGGAACCGATTATCTCCGAAGTGGCGGAAAATTACGCGAATATCCTTGGATCGGTGAATGACGCTTACCTTCGTGAGCGTGTATCGGATTTGCGAGATGTCGCAAGAAGAGTTGTTCGCAATCTTGTGGGCGGAGTGGGGCCATCACTTTCCGAGTTAGCACGAAAACATATTATAGTGGCAACGGACTTGGTCCCTTCCGAAACAGCAAGTATGCGAAAAGACATGGTGATGGGTTTCGCTACTGATACGGGAAGTCCAACATCTCATACCGCTGTAATGGCGCGAGCATTTGAGATACCGGCGATTGTTGGACTCCACAATGCCACCGAGCAAGTCGAAACTGGAGATGAAGTTCTGATAGACGGGAACAAGGGTATTTTTATCATACGCCCCACTCCGGAGGATCTTGAAAGGTATGGCCGTGTAGCCAAAGCAAGAAAAGATATTGAAGATGAACTTACAACGCTGAAAGATCAACCGGCGGAGACGACAGACAAACATCGCATCGTGCTGTCCGCGAACATGGAAACTACTGAAGAAATAGATACAGTCATACAGTATGGTTCTGAGGGCGTAGGGCTGTTTCGGTCGGAGTTTCTATATCTTTCAAGAGACGAAATTGTGAGCGAGCAGGAACAGGCGCAAGTGTATAGCGAGGTAGCAGAGCGTCTGTCACCAAACCCAGTGATTGTGCGCACACTCGACCTTGGCGGCGATAAGTTCATGGATGGCGGTCTTGCCGAACTTCGCGAGCCGAATCCATTCCTTGGCTGCAGGTCAATCCGCTTCATGTTACAGAATCCAGATCATTTTAAAAGCCAGCTCAGAGCAATATTACGCGCAAGTATTCATGGCAACGTAAAAATCATGTACCCGATGATAACCAATGCCTTGGAAATTGATCAGGCCAACGAACTGCTCGAGGAAGCCAAGGAAGATTTGACAAGATTGAACGTAAAATACGACGCGGATATAGATGTCGGTGTAATGATTGAAATTCCTTCTGCTGCGCTGATGGCGGATACGCTGGCGGAGAAGGTAGACTTCTTCAGTGTGGGCACTAACGACCTGGTTCAGTATACGTTGGCGGTGGACAGAATCAATGAACGGGTAGCGTATCTGTATCAGCCAGCGCATCCTGCGGTCTTGAGGTTGATCAAAGAAACAATTGATGCCGGTCATCGCAAAAACATATGGGTAGGATTGTGTGGTGAAATGGCGGCCGATCCTTTGCTGGCACCGTTGCTTGTTGGAATGGGAATTGACGAGCTAAGTGTTGCGCCATCGGCAGTACCAATGATAAAAGATGCGATACGGCGCGTTGACTATATCCGGCTTCAAAATCTTGCTACAATTGCGCTTTCCTGCAAGTCGGCGGATGAAATATTGAGGCATTGTCACAATCTCACGTCAGAAGTTGCGCCTGAATTACTGGAACTCGTTTAGACCTACACAAATCCTTGACCTTACGGCCATTTAAGTGGATATTGTTCGGACGATCGCATAATTTTGGTCTGGTTAATTGGCATTGAGCATAATTCTCGCCGGACAATACCGAAGAACAGCGATTGTAAAATCAACATACCGAGATAAAAAGAGAGGTACGGATAATATGAGCACGAACCGAATGATATTCACATCTGAGTCGGTTACAGAGGGGCATCCTGACAAAGTGGCTGATGGAATATCCGATGTAATAGTAGATGCGCATCTCGCGGGGGACAAAAAATCAAGGGTTGCATGCGAGACACTCGTGAGCACCGGACTTGTAATTGTGGCTGGAGAGATTACCAGCGGACAAATTGTCAACTACGCCGACGTTGTCAGAGAAAAAATCAAACGTATTGGTTACGTTGAATCGGTAGGTGGTTTCGGCTATGACACTTGTGCGGTGCTTGTTTCGCTTGACAAACAGTCGCCCGATATTTCTCAGGGTGTTACAGTCGGAAAAGGGCGATTCAAGGAACAAGGAGCAGGCGATCAGGGAATGATGTTCGGCTATGCATGCGATGAGACCATGGAACTTATGCCGATGCCGATAATGTTTGCGCATCGTTTGACTCGGCAATTAGCCAAGGTTAGAAGGAATGGGAAACTGAAATTTCTGAAACCCGACGGCAAATCACAGGTTTCGGTGTTGTACGAGGACGGCAAACCCGTATCGGTAGATACTGTTGTGGTATCAACACAACATTCTGACTCGGTATCATACGCCAATTTAATGGAAGGCGTTATAGAAGAAGTCATCAAGAAGGTCATACCAGAACGTTTGCGCACTAAAAAAACACGCTATCTGGTCAATCCGACCGGCCGGTTTGTTGTCGGCGGTCCGCATGGTGACTGTGGCCTTACCGGGAGAAAAATAATTGTAGATACGTACGGCGGAATGGGACGGCATGGCGGCGGCGCATTTTCAGGGAAAGATCCGTCCAAAGTTGATAGAAGCGCGGCATATATGGCCAGATATATCGCCAAAAACATTGTGGCGGCAAAATTAGCGTCCAGATGCGAAGTTCAATTAGCCTATGCGATTGGGTATGCTCAGCCGGTATCGGTGTTTGTGGACACGTTTGGAACTGGTACAACTACAAATACTAAAATTGAACGTGCGGTGCGAAATGTGTTTAATCTGAAACCGGCGGAAATTATTAAGACTCTGAAATTGTTACGCCCAATATACGAAGCGACATCGGCATACGGGCATTTCGGACGAACAACGGAATTGGACACGTTTACTTGGGAACGCACGGACAAAACGGACGCGCTTAAAGAGGCTGTCTAACTCTGAAAGAAACGACATGAAGAGACAGAAAAAAAGAAATTTTACGAAGAAGTCCTGCGACTATATTGTCGCTGACATGAGCCTTGCGAAATTCGGGCGCAGGGAAATGGATTTGGCAGAGCAAGAAATGCCCGGTCTTATGGTAGTACGCGAACAATATTCTAAGAGCAAACCGCTTAAGGGCGCCAGAATATGCGGATCGCTTCATATGACAATTCAAACGGCGGTATTGATAGAAACGCTTGTGAAACTGGGCGCAAAAGTTCGATGGTCAAGCTGCAATATATTCTCGACACAAGATCATGCGGCGGCGGCAATAGCGGCCGCAGGTATATCGGTATTTGCGTACAAAGGAGAAAGCTTAACGGAATACTGGCGCTTTACTGACAGAATGCTGGACTGGGGGAACGGACTTGGACCAAATATGATCATAGATGACGGTGGTGATGCCACGCTTTTTGTTCACCTCGGCTACAAAGCTGAAAATGATGAGAGAATACTGGCTAAAAAACCCGGCAGCAAGGAGGAAGCAGTATTACTGGCGCAATTGAAACAATCGTTGCGTCGTGATCCGGGGCGATTCCATAGGATCGTAGAGCAAATTCGCGGCGTTTCAGAAGAGACTACAACCGGTGTACATAGACTTTACCAAATGAATGAGCGTGGCGAATTGTTGTTCCCGGCATTCAATGTAAACGATGCAGTGACAAAATCCAAATTCGACAATTTGTATGGATGCCGGCATTCGTTAGTGGACGGAATTTGCAGGGCAACCGACGTGATGATAGCCGGCAAAGTGGCGGTCGTCGCTGGATATGGCGATGTTGGAAAAGGTAGTTGCCAATCCCTTGCCGGACAGGGCGCAAGAGTAATTGTCACAGAAGTGGATCCAATCTGCGCTCTTCAGGCGTCAATGGAAGGTTACGAAGTTATGACAATGGATGAAGCCTGCAGAATCGGCGACATATTCATAACAGCTACCGGTTGTTGCGACGTAATCACCGAAAAACACATTCGAAAGATGAAAGATATGGCAATAGTGTGCAATATCGGTCATTTTGACAGCGAGATTCAGGTTGAGAAACTTGAAAAATACTCATGGGAAGAACTAAAACCCCAAGTTGATATTATTACACTGCCGGGCGGAAAGCATATCATTCTATTGGCCAAAGGCAGATTGGTAAACCTTGGTTGCGCAACGGGACATCCGAGTTTTGTAATGTCGAATAGTTTCACATGTCAGGTAATGGCACAAATAGAACTCTACACAAATCCGGGGAAATATCCGGTCGGCGTATATGTCCTGCCCAAAGCACTTGATGAAAAAGTTGCGCGTATTCACCTGCGAAAGGTTGGCGCAAAAATTGATCGCTTGACTACCAAACAGGCGTCATACCTTGGTATCAAACGTAATGGCCCATTCAAGCCGGATTCGTACCGATATTGATTTGGCAATTCCATCCACATTGATATTGAACGCCAGCCGCACGAAAAGAGGTGGATCCGTTTATGGCATCCGCACTGCGCTTCTGCTTGCTGTAATAATGGCGTTGTGCTTTTTGATTAAATACGCAACCGCAGAAGACGGAGATTTGAAGCTTTGTTTTCCAATCGGAGAAACACTCACCTACAAGTTGAAATGGGGTCTGTTGACTGTCGGCGAAGCCGAATTGACAAGCAAGTGGATTGAGCGCGATGGGCGTCGGTTGATTGCCTTAAGCGCAAAGGCAATGACCGGTAACATTATCGCCAAAATATATCCGGTTGAAGATCACATAGAAAGCATTGTGGATCCGGAAGATTTTCGGCCTATTGTGTACACACAGCGATTGCGCGAAGGAAATCACGTTCGGCATGACGTCACACGTTTTGAGTATGACAAGGAACGTGCCATTTGCGTGTCTCATATAGATCAAACAACGAAAATTATTCGCATTAACAACAACATTCGGGATGTGCTTTCTCTTCTATATTACATGCGATCAAAGAGTTTTGGAGCAGGGCAACGAGTTGAGTTCCAGGTTCTGGTTGATGACGAGATTTTTGAACTTGCTGTTGAAGGGATTGATTACGATATAATCAAAGTTTATAACGCGGGTAAGATAAAATGTCTGCGTGTGCGGCCCCATGCAAAATTCGGCGGTATTTTCTCTAGAGGCGGAACAGTACAAATATGGTTTTCCGACGATCGTCGGAGAATATGCACAGCAATGAAGGGCAAAGTGCCAATGGCACATATGCGCGCAAGCCTGCGTAATGTTTCAGGCCCTGGCGCCAATACGTGGCCTGGCCCGGAAATTCGATTTGATAACGCTGAAGTTAACAGTGACGACTGACTGCGGTTTTGATATTCTCAAGTCAATGCTGGAATGATATACAGGGTTATTATAGGTAATTAGGAGGCTTTAGATATGCCGGAATTTGGAATTGAAGAAATTATGAGCATACTGCCGCACCGATATCCATTTCTTTTCGTTGATCGCGTGGTGGCGTGTGACGATAAAACAAAAATAACCGCGATAAAAAATGTGACGATTGACGAACCGTTCTTCCAGGGCCATTTCCCGGGATTGCCGGTAATGCCCGGGGTTCTTCAGTTGGAAGCCATGGCGCAAACTGCAGCAGTGCTCGTCGGACGAAGTCTGAAGGAAGCCGGTGGAATTCCTTATTTCATGTCAATAGATAACGCCAAGTTCAGAAACGTCGTAAAACCCGGCGATCAACTAAGAATAGAAATAGAAGTTGTCAGGGCAAAGGGCAAACTCATACGTTGCAAAGGCGAAATATACGTTGGCGATACGTTGACATCCGAGGCCGAATTAATGGCCATGATAACCGATCAGAAAGCGAAAGCGTGATGATTCATCCGACCGCAATTGTAAATCCAGGCGCTGAAATTGGCGAGGACGTCGAAATAGGAGCATATTCCGTCATCGGTCCGAAAGTAAGAATCGGCAGAGGAACGCAGATTATGCCACATGCTGTCATTGACGGCGCGACAACTATAGGCGCTGACTGCAGAATATTCCCGTTTGCCTGTATTGGCACACAAACTCAAGACCTGAAATTTACCGGCGGAGAAACATTTGTCCAAATAGGCGACCGCACAACAATACGAGAGTATGTAACAGTGAATTGTGGCACAAACGAAGGTGAAACCACCAGAGTAGGTTCTGATTGTTTGCTCATGATATCTTCTCACGTTGCCCATGCTTCAATTATTGGAAACGGGGTGATTCTTGGTAACGCAACCGGGTTGGCCGGTGAAGTTACGATCGAAGATTTTGCGATTGTGAGCGGTCTGACCGGAGTGCATCAATTCACGAAGATCGGGCGGTATGCCTTCATCGGCGGTTGTTCCAAAATTTCGCAGGACTGTCCGCCTTTCATGATCGCGGAAGGCAATCCCGCCGTGGTTCGCGGAATAAACAGCGTCGGAATCAAACGCCACGGCATGAGTGAGGAAAGTCAAAGGCAGTTGAAGCAAGCCTACAAAATCATCTATCGCGAAGGGTTTTCAGTGCGAAATGCAATTGAAAAAATAAGATCCGATCCGGATATGTCGTCGGAAGAAATATCATGCCTGATATCATTCGTTGAAAGTTCAAAACGAGGTATCATTAGATAAGAAGGAGCGACAGAAATGCGTATGACACGGCGCACAGCAGTGCATGTAATTGTTGCGGCCATGTTTTTGTGTGGAGCCGCGTTTAGCGTCGGGCAGGATTCGAGTAAACAGACGCAGACAAGCCACATAAGCAGGTCAGGACATATTAATTTCAGCTTTGATCAGGTTGATGTCAAAACATTCGTTAAGCTCGTAGGTGACATTACAGGACGAAAATTCGTCGTGGCTGACGACGTTGACAGGAAAATTACGATAGTATCGCCGCTGGTAAAACCTGATGAAGTTTACCCGCTTTTCTTATCAATTCTGGAATCGGCCGGATGCTCTGTAGTACAGGATGACAAAATTCATCGCGTTGTGGCGTTGCCTAAGAGAGAAATTCCGGTAGTGCCGGTAATAGGTGTTAACGAACACGTCACATCACTCGGCGGTATCGTTACGAAAATATTTCACCTGCAAAGCGTATCAGCGCAGGATGTAGCAAGATTATTATCGTCGAGTATCAGCGGAGGTGCAAAAGGCGCCGTGGGCGCAATTGAAGAAACAAACCATCTCATCGTTACGGATACGGCTGAGAGCATTCGCCGTGTCGAAAAAATTGTCACCGAAATTGATCGGCCAGGATTGGCAAGAATCACAGAGATTGTTCCTCTTAAATTCGCAGGCGCGCAGGATGTGGCCAATCAACTGACGATGGCTGTGGCCGAAAACGTTACACGGGCTTCAGCATTGAGAAATAGATTGCCCACCGCACCCGACAGTTCTGGGGATTGGAACAAACGCGAGCCGTCCATAATTGCTTCACAGCATTCCAACAGTTTGCTTCTAGTAGGCACACAATCGCAAATAGCGGATCTCAAAAGAATAGTTGCCGACATGGATGTGGACGCTCCATCCGGACGAGGCAGATTGAATGCAATCTTTTTGAAGTATGTACCGGCTGAAGAAGCAGCGAAAAGCATAAGCACATTGCTTGAAAAAACATATAACAAGCAACAGCAACAACAGGATCAGCGCAGGATCGCCATCGCTCCGAGTGTTGTGAACAACGCGCTTCTTGTAGATGCTATGCCCGGCGATTTCGATGTGGTCAAGAAACTCGTGGATCAACTCGATCAGATTCCACAACAAGTCCATATTGACGTCCTGATTATCGAACATAGTATTGATGATGATGTGAATATTGGTGTGGAAATGGCTGCCCTTGGAATGCCGTCTGAAGTCGGTGATTCAGTCGTTTTAGGCGCAAACACCCTCAACAGCGGCACGGATACGCTAATGAGCATGATACAAAATGGCGTTATTCCAGGCGGTTTGACCGTTGGGATCGCGCGCGGAATCAGAACTGATGCGGATGGCAATCTGTCCGTCGGTTATCCCGGAGTGCTGAATATCAATGCGTTTAAGAAAAAAGGCGCCGTAAAATTAAGATCCCAGACATCTCTAGAAGCGCAGAACAACAGAGAAGCCACCGTCAGTATTGTGAACGAAATACCAATTTTAAAATCAACAATCGAGGGCGGATCCGGAACAGCTCGCGACGTAATACAGAATATAGACCGAATTGATGTAGGTGTGAAACTCAAGTTAACGCCACATGTGGTGCCCGGAGGAGATGTCCAAATGACGCTCAATCCAAGCATTGAAGCTGTGATTGATTCTGGATCAGGAGACGTTAATTATACGCCAACCATTGCGCGAAGAGAAGTTTCAACCACGGTTACCGTTCCCAACGGTAGAACAATTGTAATCGCAGGACTCACGAGAGAGGATCAATCAAAGGTGGTTAGAAAAGTGCCTATTCTAGGCTCAATTCCTATCCTTGGCATTCTTTTCAGACACAAAATAGAAAATTTGGAAAAAACAAACCTTATTATTCTGGTGACGCCTCATATAGTGACCGATATAGCGGCTGCAGAAAATATTATGACAGATTGGCGTAAAAAGACCGATCTGTAATTTAATGTATTTGTAAACATACGGATGAGAGATGCATGTCTAATACATCCAACAACACACAGCAGTCCGACGAAATTTGGCGGCTTGCGAGAGAATACGGACTTGACGCGCTTACATCGGTGGATGAAACGGCGTTTGATTCATCACTGATCGCAAATTTGCCGGTTGAGTGGGCTCGGTCCAATGCATTGCTTCCGATTCGATTGAACGGAGAGGCGTGTGTACTTACACACGATCCCGCTGCAGTAAGTCAACAGGAAGATCTCGCTCTTTTGGTCGGTGAAGACTTGCGTCCTATACTTGCACCGCAAGATTTAATAGCCGAGTGCATAGAAAAGGCATATTACAACAAAGGCGATACCGCAGAGGGATTCCTGCAGGAGATGGGCGAAGTTGCAGGATCCGCTAAAGACAGAACAACAGACGGTGATCTTTTGCAGGTCGCCGAGAAAGCGCCCGTTACACAACTCATTAATCTCATTCTGCTCGAAGCGGTTAAAAAACGCGCTTCCGACATTCATTTTGAACCGTTCGAGGCAAATTTGCGCGTTCGGTACAGGGTTGACGGAGTATTGTACAATCAGACAGCGCCACCTAAACATCTGGAGGATGCGCTCGTGTCCCGGCTCAAGGTAATGGCGCATATGGATATTTCCGAAAAAAGGTTGCCTCAGGATGGAATGGCCCGTGTCAGGGTGGGGGATAGGGCAATAGATGTCCGCGTATCCACGGTTCCGGTAGCGGAAGGAGAGCGCGTTGTTTTACGGCTCCTGGATCGCGACTCGGCGCTGCTTCCACTTAAGGA
>JAFGTH010000178.1 GCA_016934225.1 Lentisphaerota bacterium
ATCCCTGTTATATTAAGTATAACTCATTACTAATTCGAATGAGGAGTAGCATGAAAAATACCATGGTAAAATCAAAATATGGCAATCTGGCGGAAATACTGAAAAAGGAAATAATCACCGGCAGGATCAAGCCGGGAGACGCTCTTCCGTCGCAGCAGCAGCTTATTGACAGGTATGAAGTGTCGTTGAGTACCGTTCGTAAGTGCTTGTCGTGCTTAGCCGAAGAGGGATATGTGGCTGCCAGGCATGGCAAGGGTGTTTTTGTGCTCGACCCTAAAAACCATGCACGTCAGCTTTCTCAAAAGGCTATCGGGTTTGTCATAGTCAATGACCAATCCCGGTTGGGCTTTACAGACATGACAGTCCTGAATGGAGCAACTGAGGCAATGCAGGAAGCCGGGCGCAGAATATCTTATAGTTTTATTTCTCCGACTCCTTCCGGTGTGGAGGACCTGGAACTGCTTTTAGAGGATGTTGACGGTGTTATTTTACGAACTCCGCCGGATCAACACATTATATTTGATGTTCTTCGTAGAAGCAGAGTACCTGTCGTTATTCTTGATCATCCTGATATTTTGGGTGTTGTTCCCGGTGTATTCAGCTGTGTCAGCTATGATATATATGCTGCGGGATATACTGCCGGTCAGGCATTGGCGTTCAATGGCCATCGCAATATAGTAATGCTCCATTTTGCATCGGAGCGTTTAGTTGCCCCATTGGTTCAAGGCTTAAAGCAAGTTTGTGAGGATTGCGAGATAGAATGCCCCGAGATAATTGAATCTCATGGTGTGGAACAGAATGTGAAGGTGACGAACGAGCTTGCAAAGCGTGATGATATTTCAGGCATCGTAGTCAGTGGCTGGGGGCATTGTAATACGCTTGTAGGCCGCATGAGGGATCAGGGAATTAAAATTCCGGAAGATAAAAGTATTATTGCAATTGGAACTCATAATATTGGCGATGTGTACGGAGATATGGATGAAACCGGAATTATTTGTTCCGTTCAGCGTCTTGGGTACGAAGGGGCGCGTATTCTCATCGAGTCACCGTCAAAGAGTGTCGAAAAAACATTGATCGGACAATTCCGCAAAGGGTCAACCCTTGCTCGGCTTTCCCACTGAATAAAGGCAACTACGTCATGCAGCCGCCGAATGCACATTTTAAACATGTTGAATACTGGAGTAACCATAACGCATCTACACCAGAACAGGTTCTCGACCTGTCCAGATGCCTGGAAGATATCGCATTTCGCTGCGTTCCTGATTGGCATTGGAAGCAAAAGGATGCTTCGATACCGACACCGAAGCAATTGTCGGAAACGCCACAGTATGATCTGATCGGCGGCGATCCCAACTTGACCTCTCCTGAAGGATGGATCGCCCAATATCTTCCCCTGCCACATATTGCCACCATGGTCTCCCCGGACCAATGGGGCTCGTGGCATATCGAGGTGTGCGGCGGAAGCTACGTGTTCGAGCTTTACTGTAATGGCAGGCTCATTGACGACGATTTGTTCATGAACTGTTCGCTGGACCTTTGCGAAGCGACCGGCAAAAACGAGGCTCCCTGGATATGCATTAGAATACAGACACATCGTTCTTCGGGGATCAACCTGGGCAATGTTCGCGTCAGCCTGAGTGGATTGAACGAGTACAACAATATTGTCCGCGACATCGCACGCAGCCTCAGAACGTCGTGTTATCTTCTGAGCAAAGAAAATCGCCGTGACAATCTGTATGTCTCCGGAGAAGTCAATCTGAACCTTTCTTCGATTACCGATTCCGAACGCAAGGTGTTATACGAGTCGCTCTATCGAGCAGCCGGCACGATCGACATGCGAGCCGCTCAAAGTGGAAACCCGGGTAAATTCATTGGCTCTCTCAAGCGTTGTCGTGAAGCCCTTACTCCACTCGCCACATTCGCCAAACAATTTACGGTATATCTGATCGGCCATGCCCACATGGATTTGGCGTGGAAATGGCGTTGGCCGGAGTCCGTCGAGTGCATGAAGGGCACATTGGAAAACCAACTCGATCTGATGGAGAGAGATTCAGACTATGTTTTTGTTGAGAGTTCGGCTGTCATGTGGAAGGCTTTGGCGGAGAAGTATACGGATCTCTGGACGCGCTGTCGCGAAGCGTGCGATCGCGGTCAACTGGAACCCATCGGCGGCATGTGGTGCGAGCCTGACGTTCAGTGTGTAGCCGGTGAAAGCCTGGTTCGCCAATTGCTCGTGGGGCAGGACACGGCAAGAAGGTATTTCGGAAAAGAATCCGTCTGCGGGTTCAATATCGACGCGTTTGGATACAATGCAGCGCTTCCCAAGATATATCGTGGTGCGGGAATCGACAGCTTCATCACGCAGAAGCTTCGTTACAATGAATTCACGCTCTTTCCCTACACGCACTTCTGGTGGGAATCGGACGACGGCAGCCGCATCCTAGGACTGCACATTTATCCAAGTCACATGCACCGGATTGACCCCGACGACATCCCGCAAATAGCACGGATCGTTCATCTAAGTAGCGGCCTGAAGCAAATACCAATAATGTTTGGGTATGGTAACCACGGCGGCGGCCCCCTGCCGGACATGATGGATCGCATTGAAGAAATGAAGACGCATACGGTCTTTCCGCATCTTCAATACAGTTCCTTTGGGGATTATGTTCAGCGGTTGCATCATCAGGAGTCGTCCGTTCTCGAGAAGCTTCCCATCGTACGGGATGAGCTGTTTTTGGAAACACATCACAAGACGTTCTCCGTCCAGGGAAAGGTTAAGGAAGCAAACCGGGAATGTGAACGACAATTACTTGCCGTCGAGGCGCTGGGCGCTGTTGGTTTATATCATGGTACGGACTATCCAAAAACGCTCATGAATTCGGCCTGGGAACGAACTCTATTTAATCAGTTCCATGACATCCTGCCCGGCACGAGCATACCATCCGTATACCAGGACGTCTTTGACGACTATGATGCCGCGCAATCGAATATCGCCGAGGCGAGAGGGCAACTGGCAGAGAAACTCCTGGGAACAGGCAACAAAGTATACGTCTTCAATCCTCTCCCGTGGCGACGGAACGCCATAGTGTGCCTGCCAGGCGATTTGTTTCACAAGAGTGGAACGTTGAAAGATAGCCAAGGCCGACACATCGAATACCAGAAAACCGCCGACGAAAAGGAGATCGTGTTTATTGCAAACGATCTTCCGGGGCTGGGTTTTGAAACTTTCGAATCTTCCGGTAAGACCATCAATACACCAACTTCGCTTTGTTACGGCGACAACTGGGCGGAAAATTCCCATTTCCGCGTTGCGTTTGACAAGGCGGAAGGTGTTATCAATTCACTCACAATCGATGGTTTGGAGATCGTGGACGGTTCGATCGGGCGGCTGACGTTTCTGGAAGATGGCGGCTCACCGGACTACAAAACCTGGAATCTCAGGTTGACGGGACAGGAGTTCAAACCTCAATGCACATCGTTTGAGCAAATCGAAGCAGGTCCGGTTCGCGTGGTCTTTCGCGCCAAGTACGAGTTCGGCCTCTGGGAGAAGAAGAAGCCCTACTTTGGAGAAATTCTCTGGCATACGCCGGGTGTGGAATACCCAACGAGTTTTTTTACCCAGGATTTTATCATCTACGCTGACAGCAATCGAATCGAATGCGTTCTGGAAGCGGACTGGTGGGAGGATGACATCATCCTGAAGGTCATGGCCGAGACGTCTCTGAAACCATCGCGGGCATTGTATTCCATTCCCTTCGGCGTCATTGAAAGGCCGACGAAACGAACGACACCGTATGAAGAGGCCCGATACGAAGTTCCGGCAAACGGCTGGGCGGAACTGTCCGGGCCACAAGCAGGACTGGCAATATTAAATCGGAGCCGGCACGGTTATAGTGCACTGGAAAACCAATTAGGATTGACGCTGCTAACCTCGCCGTCCGCCGAGGACACAACGCGCAGCAGCGTTCCTGACCCATTGGCCGATCGCGGAAGGCACCGAATCGAATACGCATTCTATCCGCATTGCGGTGATTATAAGGCGTCAAAATTGCATCGATGGTCTGCCGACTATGAGCACCCCGCTGTTGTTCTGTACGGTAATGATAAACCAAATATCCCAATTGGTAAGGATATCTTACGGATCGATCCCGACGCAATGATTTGCACAGCCGTCAAACCCTCCGAAAATAACCGAAGTATCATTGTTCGTGTTTTTGAACCGTATGGACAAGAAGCCGAAATTCAATTCTCGGGAATGCTCGCGGAAAATAAAATAATCCCGACAGATATCCTGGAGCGAAATACGCAGCCTTACGGTCCCCTGAAGCTGAAACCTTTTGGAGTTCAAACCCTTCGAATAGTACCATGATGAAACCGAATGCATTCAATCCGTCAAACGTCAGAGAGAAACCTATCGATAATACGGGAATCGCCAC
>JAFGTH010000179.1 GCA_016934225.1 Lentisphaerota bacterium
ATCGCAGAGCCGTATCTTGACTCTCAAATCTTCTTCCACCTCTTCAGATATTCGCATTAATTCTTCCACGTAAGGAATCACGAAACCGTTTATATCCGCGCGCGTGATATCTTCCAGATGGCAGCGCGGCTTGATCCCTTTTGAGATGGCCTCTTTAACAAGGCCGGTGTAATAGTCGAACGCTTTTTTTCTGTCCATCTTCAGTTTCATAAAAATGTGATAATCGGAACAGGATGTCAGCATACCGGTCTCTTTTAAACCGGCTTTGGACACCAGACTTAAATCTCCTTCGTCAGCCCTGATCCAGCCGGTAATTTCCGGGAAGCGATATCCTCGTTCCATGCACTTGTCTACAGCTGCACGGTCTTTATGGTTGTACAGGAAGAACTCTGTTTGCCTGATTATGCCGTTGGGACCGCTCAGTTTGGAGAGCAGGTCAAAAAGTTCGGTGATTTGGTTGACCGTATATGGCGGACGTGCCTGTTGTCCGTCGCGGAACGTCGTGTCGGTTATAAAAATATCTCGCCGCTTGATGTCTTGGGGCGATATTTTATAGATCTGGCCGTCGAATTCTTCATGAATCGGACCATCAAACATTATGCGTGGCGGTAAATCATGCGGGAACATATTAGTAAACAGCATGGGTTCTGACACTTCGCTTATTTTCATTATCAACAGTCTCCCAAATCATTTATCTGCGGTTTGCAAGGTTCTGATCCTATTGAACTAAGCCACATAAATCCATCTCTATTTTAAGATTTCCAAGCTCAGGCCTATACAATAGCTATTGGTTGTTGAGCGCCGAATATATGCAACAGGATCGAAACCGCAGGGCGAAAATCGAAATTGCAAACTGCGCATCGAAAAGGCTTGATACGTTTCCCGTTCATAGCTAACCTTTCAATCTGCGTCTTTATAAATCCCGCAAGGCGTATCTTGGGAGTTACATATATGGATCTGATTGATAGTTTTATTGAAAAAGCGAGTAAACATCCGGCCAGAATTGTTTATCCTGAAGGCGGCGACGAACGAATTGTAGTGGCGGCATGCAAAGCCGGGACGATGGGAATAGCCGAACCAATTATTCTTGGCGATCCTGAGGAAGTTCAAAAGATTGCGACCGAAAAAAACGTATCGTTGGACAAAGTCAGAATTATTTCACCTGCCACAGACGAAGCAGCTTTGAACAAATATGCCGAGATTTATGCAGCTGACCGTGGTGTGAAAGTAGGTGTTGGCAGGAAACTTGTGAAGAAGCCGTTATCATTTGGCGGAATGATGGTGAAGAACGGCGATGCGGACGGTATGGTTGCGGGTGTGGCAAGCGCAACTGCGTCGGTCATACAGGCTGCCGCTTTGACTGTCGGTTTCCAAAAAGGGTTGGCCACTCCTTCCAGTTTCTTCATCATGATTGTGCCGGTATTTGAAGGCGAAAAAGACAAACTGTTTGTTTTCGCCGATTGCGCTGTGAATATTCAGCCCAATGCACGCCAGCTGGCCGATATAGGCGTGGCATCGGGCACAAATGCCAGAACGTTACTCGGTATGGATCCCAAAATTGCATTTCTTTCTTTCTCCACAAAGGGTAGCGCAAGTCATGCAGATGTGGACAAGGTGATTAAAGCGTTTGAGATTGCGAAGGAAACGGCCCCGGATCTTGAAATAGACGGGGAATTACAGGCAGATGCGGCGATAGTCGCGCGGGTCGCCGCCAAAAAGGTTAAAGAAAGCGCCGTTGCAGGCAAGGCAAATGTGCTGATTTTCCCTGATCTCGATTCGGCAAATATGTGCTACAAACTCGTGCAGTATCTTGCTGGCGCCAAGGCTGTCGGGCCTATACTTCAGGGATTTGCCAAGCCTGTCAATGACATGTCGCGCGGCGCTTCCGTGGCCGACTTGATTGGCGTTACGGCCATTACCGTAATTCAAGCCGGCAACTAACAGGGAATCAATAGATGAAGATACTCGTTTTCAACTGCGGCAGTTCATCCATCAAGTATCAATTGTTCGAGATGCCGGACGGTACAATTTGCGCGAAAGGATTAGTACAGCGAATTGGGGAAAAACATTCGGAAGCTTTTCAGAAATGTGGTGATGCCGAAATCAGGAGCGATGAGCTTATCGAGAACCATCAACATGGCCTGCAAGTCATAAGGAAAATGCTGACCGATCCGGACAAGGGGCCGATCAAGTCCATGTCGGAGATCGCAGCGTGTGGTCATCGGGTTGTCCATGGCGGTGAGAGTTTCACCGGATCAATGGAAGTGGACGATGAAGTTGAGAAAGTTATTGAAAACTATAGCGATCTTGCGCCTTTGCACAATCCGCCGAACTTGACAGGAATTCGCGAAGCAAAAAAAACGCTTGGCGATAAGATACCACAGATCGCGTGTTTTGATACCGCTTTTCATCAGACGATACCCAATGTCGCGTACCTTTACGGACTGCCCTACGATATGTACGAGAAATACAAGATCCGGCGTTACGGTTTTCACGGTACGTCCCATAGATATGTGGCTCGTCGAGCCGCGAAACTGATGAACATGGACAAATACGACGCTGATCTCATAACGTGCCATCTCGGTAACGGATGTTCTATAGCGGCCGTTAAAGCCGGCAAATCAATTGACACGAGCATGGGACTAACGCCGCTTGAAGGTGTTATGATGGGCACACGCACGGGCGATTTTGATCCGGCCATTATTTTTTATTTGAACCGAAAGGGCTATTCTTCGGAAGATCTGGACAAAATCTTCAATAAGAAATCCGGCTTACTTGGTTTATCGGGAATTTCGAACGATGTCCGCGACCTTGAGGCAAAAGCCGAGTCGGGTGACACAAGGGCGCGATTGGCGCTTGACGTCTTTGCGTACAGAATCCGCAAGTATATCGGCGCATATCTCGCCGTGCTCAATGGATGTCACGGCATAGTCTTCACCGGTGGCATAGGTGAAAACGAAGCCAAAATGCGATGCCGTATTGTGGAGAATATGGAAAATCTTGGGATAAGATTGGATGATAAGAAAAACGCATCTATTCGCGGAACAGAAGGCAGTATTGAAGCCGATAATTCGAAGATCAGACTTCTGGTCGTTCCAACGGACGAGGAAGGGGCAATCGCCAACGATACATACAATATCGTTAGCGGTGGCAAATGAGAAGCGAATGCGGAGGCGTTATGTGCGCGCCGGACAATAATCCTGCGCTAAACAAGTTCATATTATAAAAAAGGAGAACGGTAATGTCGGACACAATAGACAGGATAAAAAAAGTCACTGCAGAACTTCTGAAAATAGACGCAGGCAAGATCACGGAGGGTTCGCGATTTGTTGAAGATCTTGGGGCGGAATCAATTCAGTCAGTTGAACTGGTGGCTGCCTTTGAAGAGGAATTTGATATTGAAATGGATGAAGATGCTGCATTAGGTGTTAAGACGGTTGGAGATGCCGCAGCGTTCATCAACAAGGTACTTGCCGAAAAATAAGTGTGCCCGTTATCCGGCAGCCTTTTATTTGGACGTCGGGAAATATAGGGACAAAGCATTTTCGGCTCCGACGCAAAAATACAGGAGCAAGAGTTCTGTGGGTAAAACGAAATTCGAACCGATCGCACAGAGTGATATAGAGATTCTGAAGAAAAACAGGTGTTTATCCTCAGACTGGAGCAAGGTCGTGGTGGCGGACGGTTTTGATGCGTCACGTGTTTCATTGTCTGTATTCGAAGGCGATGTGGCAATTGGAAGTCTGAGCGGTGATGTGCTGATGCCGGAAGGCAGCAGATGCAACGCAATGATCCGCAATGCTAATTTGAAGAATGTCAGCATAGGAGACAATTGTGTCATTTGTAATGTTAATGGTTGGTTGACGAACCTTGATATTGCCGATGATGTAGTGATTGAAAACGTTGGCACGGTGGCATGCGTTGGCGAAACGTGTTTCGGTAACGGTCATGAAATCACCGTGCAGAACGAAGGCGGTGGCAGGGAAATCAAAATTACCGCCGAAACCAGCGCTCAAATCGCATATATGATGGCGTTTTACAGAAACAAACCGGAACTGATTGCCAAATTGAACAATATGGCTGATGCCTATGCGGAGACTGCAAAGCGCGTACGCGCATTCATTGCAAAAGGCGCGAGAATTCTGAACTGCAGCGAGATAATCAACGTATTTGTCGGCGAAGCGGCGATAATAAATGGCGTTCAGTCGCTCAGAAACGGGACTATTGTCTCATCATTAAAAGCGCCGACTACTGTCGGTAGTGGTGTTATTGCGCATGATTTCATCATACAACAGGGAGCAAGCGTTAAGGACGGTGCGATGGTTTGTGCGAGTTTGGTGGGCGAAGCAACTAAAATAGGCAAACAGTTTTCTGCGGAAAACTCTGTTTTTTTTGCAAATTCCGAAGGGTTTCATTCGGAAGTATGTTCGGTGTTCGCCGGACCTTACACAGTTACGCATCACAGGTCCACGTTGTTGATTGCGGGACTGTTTTCCTTCTACAATGCGGGGAGCGGGACAAACCAGTCCAATCATATGTATAAACTTGGTCCATTGCATCAGGGCATACTTGAGCGAGGGTGTAAGACCGGGTCTTTTTCGTACCTGCTCTGGCCATCCCGTATTGGAGCGTTCACTGCGGTGATTGGGAAGCACTACGCTAATTTTGATACTTCCGATCTCCCGTTTTCATACATAACCGAAGAACACGGCAAAACCACAATCGTGCCGGCAATGAACTTCTTTACGGTCGGCACAATGCGTGATGGTGAGAAATGGCCGGCGCGCGACCGTCGCAAGAATGGCAGAAAACTGGACCAGATTAACTTCGAAGTGCTGTCTCCATATACCGCTCAGAAAATGATCAGGGGCCGACAGATTCTTGCCAGGCTTCTCGAGGAATCCGAGAAAGGGCAGGAGTACGTAATATACCGGGGAATTCATATCAAGCGTTTGTTGCTCAAGACCTGCAGCCGATACTACAAACTCGCGTTGGACAAATATTTCGGCGATGTGCTCATGACAAAACTTGAAAAAAATCCCGATGCGGATGCTCTTGCGCTGATGAAAGCAAGCGGAACCGACGACGAATGGCTCGATGTCTGCGGTCTGATATGTCCGCGGAATTCAGTGAATGCTCTCGTTGATAGTATAGTAGCCGGTAAAGTCAAATCTTTCTCTGAAATGTACGATGCTTTCAGCGCAATACACGCGGCTTATGCGGACAACGAATGGAGTTGGTTCCTGGCAAATTATGTCAAAGTCACGGGGCGAAATGCTTCGAGCGAAAATCTTGACGGATTGAAGGAATTCATAAACGCATGGAAGGCCTCATCCTTGAAGTTGCTTAATATGGTAAAAAGTGATGCTGAAAAAGAGTTTGATGAGACTGTAAAAACGGGATTTGGAATTGACGGCGACAAGGATGCCGATTTTGTCGCTGTCCGCGGCGAATTTGAGAGCAACAAATTTGTGAACAAATTGGATAGAGATGCGGAAGTGGTTGAAAAGCGATATGTAGATATTATGAAACGTATTGCGTAGAAAAGAGTACAGATAATCAGCTAAACAACCGACGGTAAAAAAGAAGGAGTAATAACGATGCGATTAGTAATTCAACCTGATTATGACGCGATGAGTAAATGGACGGCAGCGCAT
This sequence comes from Lentisphaerota bacterium, assembly GCA_016934225.1. Classification (GTDB taxonomy): domain Bacteria; phylum Verrucomicrobiota; class Kiritimatiellia; order UBA8416; family JAFGTH01; genus JAFGTH01. The sequence continues at coordinate 5,658 of JAFGTH010000179.1, forward strand.
ATTGCCAAGGCAATTAAGAAAGCCGGTCCGACAGAAAAGAAACCCTTTGTTTTAGGACTTCCAACCGGTTCTTCTCCTGTTGGCACGTATAAAGAATTGATCAGAATGTGTAAGGCACGAAAGGTTTCATTTAAAAACGTTGTGACGTTCAACATGGACGAGTATGTGGGAATTCCGGAAAAGCATCCTGAGAGCTATCACTCATTTATGTGGAAACATTTGTTCAAGCATATCGACATACCCAAGGGTAATGTAAACATCCTAAACGGTAACGCCAGAAATCTTCAGAAGGAATGCATGGCATACGAAGAAAAGATTGCAAATTACGGCGGCATTGATCTGTTCCTTGGCGGCATCGGGCCTGATGGTCATCTGGCATTTAACGAGCCTGGTTCTTCGTTGACATCCAAAACCAGGGTCAAAACTCTAACGTATGATACAATTATCGCCAACTCGCGCTTCTTTGGAGGTGATATCGGCAAAGTGCCAAAACTTGCGTTGACCGTTGGTGTCGGCACGGTTATCGCTGCGAGGGAAGTTGTACTCGTGGTGAATGGTCATAACAAAGCGCGCGCGTTGCAGAAGATTGTTGAAGATGGAGTGAATCACATGTGGACGGCTTCGGTGCTTCAACTGCATCCTTGCGCGATTATTGTGTGCGATGAAGACGCAACGGACGAATTGAAGGTCGCGACAGCTAAATATTTCAAGGATATCGAGAAAAAGAATCTTAATTCTTCGAAGGCATAGCACAGCTCGGTAAGTGTTTCGCCGACATGTACGCGATGAAGATTCTGTTTATGCGCAGGCTTGGGAAACGATTTGTTTGACTGATCGAATCGAGGTGTTCAGGCTATGGCTGACGACAGAAAAATTGTTGCCGGCATTGATATTGGCGCTGGAAGCGGAACAAAGATCGGAATACTTGACTTGGATTGTCAGGTAATCGGTGAGTCGGTGCTGCCGATAAAGCGCTATGGAGAGAACGCGCAAACGCTTGTGTCTAGGGTGTGCCAGATCGTGCGTGAACTTGTTGCTGGAAACGTTGGTACACATCTTTGCGCGGTCGGCGTTGGATCGCCCGGAACTGTAAAAGCAGACGGCATGTTACGATCCGCGTGTAATTTGCCGTTCCTGGCGGATGCCGATTTGTCGAATATGTTTGCGAAGGAGCTTGGCGTTCCAGCGGTGTTGATCAATGATGCAGATGCCGGCGCTTTAGCAGAATGGTATGTTCACAAGATTGAACTGTTGTATTGGGTGTTTGGAGGCGGCTGGGGTGGCGCATGGGTCTCGGCAGACGGTGAAATCCGATTTTCATCCAGAGGATGGGATGGAAACGAAACACGTCTTCACTATACCAATGAACCGGGATTCGCGACCCCGCTTCAGAAACGAATGCTTGAACAGATATTTGCAGCCGCCGGACTTTGCTTCAAAGACTGTGAGAAACGGTGCGCCGCCGATAATGGATTGGCAACACCGTTTGTCGGGCCGGCCGGCAAGACCGGAGCTGTCAGGGCTGAGCTGTTTGTTTCAGGCACGGGTCGTTGGCGTATTTTCAGGGAATTTGCGCTGAGGGACGAAACTTACAAAACCGGTTTGTCGAGTGAGGAAATTGCAGAGCTGGAAAGGCCGGAAACCGCCGGTAGAATAATAGACAAACTCGGTTATACCGGCACAGGTGTTGCCGTGCGTACCGACAAACTTTTTGGGGCAATACTTGCCGAAGCGGCAATGGTCATTCTGCATCAGGCCACTGATGACGGCTGCCCCGACGGTGTTCCCATATTTTTGGCCGGCAAGCCAAGCCGCGCTTTGCCGCTGTTTGGTTCGTTTGCACGAAAAGAGATGCTTGCGAGAGGCATAGAGAACAAATTGTATCCATCGAAAGTTGAAGCGAATGCGCACGATCCGAATATGATAGGCGCGGCAGTTATGGCTGCCAGACTGCTTGCGCAATAACTCCAAGAACGCCAAATATAGGATCGAAAACATAGGAATGTGATAGGACGGCGCGCAAAATTCTTTCTATTTTAGCAAACTAAGGAACACAATGCAGATAACACGCGAACAGATTTTGGAATATCATCTTGGCGGTAAAATTGGTTTGCGCCTCGCTAAACCACTTATGAATGTTGAAGATCTGTGCAAAGCCTATACGCCAGGTGTGGCCATTCCCGTGAAAGAAATAGCGGCGGACCCGTCGTTGGTCAATCGGTACAGCGCGAAACACAACCTTGTGGCCGTGGTTACGGATGGAACAGCCATCCTCGGTTTGGGCGATCTTGGGGCAACCGCCAGCATACCGGTCATGGAAGGTAAGGCGGTATTGTTCAAGGCGTTTGCCGACGTAGACGGATGGCCGGTTCCTTTGAATCATTGTCGCATCGGCGGAAAAAACGAAGGACCGACGGATCCACAGCGCGTAATTGATGCCACATGCGCCATTGCGCCAATGTACGGCGGCATTAACTTGGAAGACATAGCCGCACCCGCTTGTTTCGAAATAGAGGATCGCTTGAATGATCTGTTGGATATTCCTGTTTTCCACGATGATCAATGGGGAACCGCCGTTATTACTTTGGCGGGAGTAATGAATTATACATTGTTGAGCAATCGTCGCTTGTCCGACATTAAAATTGTTATAAATGGCGCCGGAGCGGCCGGCATTCGAATAGCAGAAATGCTGAAAATAGCCGGCGCGGGCCAAGTAATATTGTGCGATTCGAAGGGAGTTATAAGCACCAGTCGCAGCAATTTGACGGCGAAAAAGCGTGAACATGCAACGGATACGTCAGCAAAAACAGTTGGAGATGCTCTGAAAGGGGCGCATGTGTTTATCGGCGTGTCGGTTGCCAATTGCATTACGTCGCAGGACGTACTCTCCATGGAATCCTATCCTGCAATATTCGCCATGGCAAATCCTGATCCGGAAATCGAACCGGCAACAATTGCCGAAGCGATGGGTAATAAACCATATGTTATGGCAACAGGCAGATCCGATTATCCCAACCAGATTAATAACGTGCTGGGATTTCCCTTTCTATTCAGGGGCGCTCTTGATTGCAACGCTTCAGAAATCAATGTAGATATGAAAATTGCTGCAGCAAAGGCGCTTGCGGCAGTCGCTCGCGATCCTGTAAGTAACTATGTGCGGGAATTATTTCGCGAAGACCGACTTGAATTTGGCCCGCATTACATTATTCCGAAACCGTTCGACAAACGTCTTTACGTCAGGGTTTCGTTCGCAGTGGCCGAAGCGGCAGTCAAATCCGGCGTGGCGCCGGAAAAGGATCTTGCCGCCTATCGAGCCGATCTGGAAACTCGAAACGAAACAAGATAACACAGATCTTGTGAACAGAACTTTAGGCTACTGATTAAGAATGGACTGTAGTTCTCTGGCGCCTTTTGCTGTTTTCCAGTACTGTTCTCGTCGGAAAGCTTGTGATCTTGTTGCGAATTCTTCATGGTGGACAAGAGACCACGGCCTGTAAGGTTTGGTGCTGCGCACATGACCGGCATTGTGTTTTGCAACCCGACGATTCAGATCCTCACAGGAGCCTTTGTAAAGTCTGCCGGTTTTTAACGACCGCAGGATATAGGCATGATACATAGGCTGCATTTCTGTTGATGTTGTGGGGATTATGCGACCGATTTGTCGGGAAATTGGAGGCGCGAACCGGAATTGAACCGGTGTACCAGGTTTTGCAGACCCGTGCCTAACCACTCGGCCATCGCGCCATCATTCATAAGTTTCACATCAAACTGATTTACTTCTTTTCGTCTTCTTTTCCAC
>JAFGTH010000180.1 GCA_016934225.1 Lentisphaerota bacterium
AAATGTTTGCGCTTGCCGATTGCTGAATGACTTCGACAAACAATTTTATCAGACAGACATCCCACGGATTGTCAACACCAACAAGCACGGCACTGAACGGATCGCTTTTGTCTTTGACATCGTTCTTAACTCTTTCGACCACCGTTTGCAGATTATCCGACACTACATGCTCATTGAATGCTTCGTGTTTCAATGTATAGCCATACTGCAGGACAATTTGAACATCTTGTTTGTGTTCCTTGAGCCAGTCAATGTAGAGTTGCGCCTGGTCGCCGAATCCTTCAAGCAATGTCTTTGAGTAGGCTTCCGGCGTTATGATCTGAGGGCGGCTTGCTTGCATGCGGCCTTCGCGGATACGGATCTGATTCACGGAATCCATCAGTTCGCTAATCAGATGATAGCTCAGCACGGTCGTTCCGAAAGTCTCGAGATGACGCGACGGTAGTTGCACAATCTCGGTATTGTTGACTGCGTACCAGAAATCAAATGTGGTTCGTTTGGTCATGATTCATATACTTGTAGCAGAAATGGCTTGGAACACAAAGAGGATTTTATGGAGTCTGACAATTAACAAAGGGGACCACTTTAAATCAGGACTTAATCTTTCGTTTGATGCCTCAGGTCTCAAAATCTTGCCGAAAGCATGTGGAATACGGATTGAGAACACCCTTGTTGCCCGTGGATCCCGGAACTCACTACCTGTCCGTGCAAAGCTCAATGGTCACCGGCCCGTCGTTGACGATTTCAACTTGCATCTTTGCCCCGAACCGGCCTGTAGCCACTTTTGATCCGCCGAGTTCCGACCGGACGGCGGTGATGTATGTGTTGTAAAGTTGTTTGGCAATCTCGGGTGATCCGGCGGTCACGAAACTGGGACGGTTGCCCTTGCGCGTGTCGGCATATAGTGTGAATTGCGGAACAATAAGGATTTCCCCTCCAATATCGAGAATGGATAGATTCATACGACCGCTGCTATCCGGGAAAATTCGGAGATTTGTAGTTTTGTCGGCCAGTTGTCTCGCGTCATCGTCAGTATCACCGTCACGAACGCCGATCAGCGCCATATAGCCCCTGCGAATCGAGCCGACGATTTTGCCGTCTATGGTCACATTGGCCCGCGAGACACGTTGTATCAACGCCTTCATATCATTTTAATCTCCTGGTTGTCATTTCCTTCTTGAATACTGTTGTATCTGCGGGTATGTCATACCGGAAATGAATCCAGTATGGATTGTCGCGCTGAGTCCATAAAGAAGAAAAAACGGCTTATAAAATAACCCCAAGGAAAGTGGAGCGGTGTTGATGAAAACATTGCAGATTCGTACGCGTGCAAGAACAGAATTCTCTAACGTGACCGCAATGGTGGCAGAGGCTGTTTTGGATATGGGGACAGGGGATGGAGTGGTGACAATATTTGTTCCGCATACTACGGCCGGTATTACGATCAACGAGAATGCAGATCCAGATGTTACAGCCGATATGACGGCAGCGCTTGAGAAAGCGGTTCCATGGTCTGCAGGTTATAGGCATTGTGAAGGTAATGCGGCTGCTCATGTCAAAGCCTCCATGATGGGCTCGTCAGTACAAGTTGTTATGGCAGACGGCAAATTGCAGCTTGGCGTGTGGCAAGCGATTTATTTCTGCGAGTTTGACGGGCCCAGATCCAGAAATATTTGGGTATCGTTGAATGTTTGATCTGTTCTTTGTCGCGTGGGACGGCAAAGCATGTTATTTTCAAAAAAACGAAGCGACAAAAAATCTTGTGGCGGGATAATTGATGAAGAAACATGATGCAATATTACTGATTGGTCCGACGGGATCGGGCAAGACACCGTTGGGCGAATTTTTGGCCGAGAATGGATTTAACGGGCATCGTTGCATACATTTCGATTTTGGTGTTAATCTTCGTAGAATAGCTGCGGCTGGATTTGGAGACGGACTTACGCAGGAAGATATCGCCGTTGTAAAACATGTTATTGCCAGGCGGACGCTTCTTGAAGACAGCGAGTTTCGAATCGCGGAGACCATTTTGAGATTTTTTATCGCACGGGAGGCGCGCGCCGCGAACGATCTCGTGATTTTAAACGGCTTGCCGCGTCATGTGGGCCAGGCTGAAAATGTCGGCTCGGTTGTGAACATGAAAAGGGTAATATCACTGGATTGCAGTTCTAAAGTTGTGTTTGAGCGAATTCGACTGAATTCCGGGGGCGATAGAGCCGAACGCTCGGATGATGCCATGGACGACGTGACGCGGAAATTGGAGATTTTTCGAAAGCGCACAACACCTCTACTTGATTACTACAGGGCAAATGGGGTAGAGGTGCATATTGTTGGCGTTCAAGCGGACACGAACTCCGCCGAAATAGCCGCGTTGCTACGAGACGGAGATAATTATTGATGGGGGAAAAGGCATGACAGTAAAAGTAAACGGCTTTGAGATTACTGAAGAAGCCATTCAATACGAACTAACGCGACTTGTTGACTTTTACTGTCAACACATGCCCCGCGAGAAAGTTATGGAACAGGTGGAAGATCTGAGAAAGCGGGCAAAAGACCAGGCCATAGGAGCAAAACTGTTGATGGACAATGCCGACAGGCTTGACATCAAAGTCTCCGAACATGATATAGAAGAAAGAATGGCTAAAATGATCGAAAATGCGGGCAACGAAGAGAAGTTCGCCAAAATCCTGCGAGAACAAGGTTTGAGCGCTGAGATGGTTAAGATGAGCATTCGCAAAGGGCGCCGTGTGGATTTGCTGGTCGAAAAAATTACTCAGGATGTTGACGATCCGACGGAAGAAGAGATGCGCGCCCACTTTAAGTCGCATTCGGACGAATATCGTCTTCCAGATCAGGCGCTAGTACAGCACATACTGATTCGTCCGCAATCTGAAAGCGAAAATGACAGAGAGACAGCGCGTTCGAGGTTGATTGAGATTAAGAAAAGGATTGAGGAAGACGGTGCGGATTTTGCAGATATGGCCGAAGCGTATTCTGACTGTCCGAGCGGGAAGAAAACAGGGGGCAGTTTAGGTTGGGTGTTACGGGGCAGTATGGTTGCCGAATTTGACAGGGCAGCGTTTGAGACTGAAGAAGATCGTGTCAGTGATGTGATTTCGACTGAAGTCGGCATGCATATAGTTCGTCGAATGGCCTTTGAGAAAGGTAAACCGGCTGCGTACGAAGCAGTGAACGATAAGGTTCGCGACTTCCTGCGTCACGCCAGGCGCGGTGAGATTCTTGCAGCGTATGTAAACAATCTGAAAAACAAAGCCGTGATTGAAGAAGATTGACCTAATACGGTAGTGCAGTTATTGTTCGCCGCCTGTCTCAAGGGTTGTGTGTGAAATTGGCGGGGCGTAGCGCAGACTGGTAGCGCGTCTGAATGGGGTTCAGAAGGTCACGAGTTCAAATCTCGTCGCCCCGACCATTTCAAACGAATCCTCGGCGGCTGATGGCACGGCCTTTCGTATCGGGGGAGAAGGAGAATCGGAATAGGATCGGATGCAGTCGAGCGTGGCCTGTCTGCGTGTCCCGCACAGGCAGGCGAAGCAGCCGTAAAGAGATGCACTCTGTGGCAAGCATCTTGATACCGCGGCAGCAGGCGATGCTCAGGAAGAGGCGTAGTGTGACTCAAGCAGGAACAGCCTTGAATACAATGGGCGACATTGGAAATAATTGCGATTGATTCGTTGACTAACAGCCAACCTCTGCCGGCAAAAAATTAGCAAGGCGTCACGTATATCAGTGTATCTGGATAAAGTTAGATTCTAAGTATAGTGTCGCCCGAATAAATTAAGGCGATTTAAATGGCCATCAAACTGTAGATCTTAATCTTGAGAAATGAAATTTAATGTGTCTAATGAGCGCAACGACGTTTTTCTGCTAAGTATTTTTTGTAAAAAATGTAAAGACCAGTGGTTAGAGTGAAAACAAACAAAGCTAATCTGGTCACAAATCTTGTCCAAGCGGCGGCCTCCATTCCATAGATAGGAACAAAGATCAAATTGCCCAGTAAAACTATACCAAGTTGC
>JAFGTH010000181.1 GCA_016934225.1 Lentisphaerota bacterium
AATTACAGCAAACCCGCGTTCCGGGTTCCCTAAATGGCGCAACATGGCCTGTTCCACATGAAGCCCGAACTTTATGCCGAACGTGTGGCGCGAATAAAGACACTTCAATGATTCTGATAACGATTGCATATGCAAACTTCGGATATATGTAAGTTAACCTCTGGCCACGCTTGCAACATACACCCTGGCTGCGCCGGCATCCAGGAGCGCTCTGGCGCATTCGTTGACGGTCGCGCCAGTCGTTATGACATCATCCACCAGCAATACCGTTCTCATTCCCACATGCGCATTTGAACTCGCTATAAATGCGTGTTTTACGTTCTGTTTCCGCTCAGCTAACGAAAGACCAACCTGCGATGCAGTCGGCCTTGATCTGCGAATACAACGCAACAACGGCAAATCCATATCCGAAGCCACATAGCGTGCCAATAATGCCGATTGATTGTATGTCCGCTCACGCTCGCGACGAATATGGAGCGGTACATAAGTCACACAGTCAAATCCAATCTTGGTATAATTTGTATGAACACATTTAACCAACAATGGGCCTAGATCGTTGACAAGGTATGCTCCGTTAGAATACTTGAATTCATGTATAACGTGCTTCAAAGCACCATTGAAACGGACAGCTGAACGCGCGTTCACGAAACATGGCCGCGCCGCCTCACACCAAGAGCAGACATACTTGTGCTCAATCAACCCGTCAACCGGGTCGCCGCATATCTCGCAAAATGGACGGTCTATATAATCGTATGTCACGCGGCAATCGAAACATACGTGCGTCAGATTTTCATCAACAGGCCCGCCGCATGCCACACACGATCGCGGATATATAACATCCAGCAACAATTCGCAAAATGACCGACAAAGCCCCGTTCTCATTGGAACCGATTCAAATATATTTCTTCAACAAGCGACTGAAACGATTTCTAGTTTCTTCTGAAATCTGATCCGTTTGCGAAAGAATTGCATTCTTTAAAGCGTCGCCGCACTTGCAAGTCCGATCGTTCGGAAGTTTGGCAGCAATCTCGCACAATACCTCCTTGGCAAGTGTGATATTCGCATTAAAATGTTCAACTACCATTTCCACACTTACCGCTTCCACAGTTTTGTGCCAACAATCGTAGTCGGTTACCATCGCAATCGGCTGGTAGCATATCTCCGCTTCGCGGCAGAGTTTTGCCTCGCCAAGACTTGTCATGCCAATCACATCGAACCCTAGCGTGCGATAAACATGCGATTCCGCTTTGGTAGAGAAAGCAGGGCCTTCCATGTTCACGTACGTTCCATGGTCATGAATTCTGACTTCCGACCCGACCCTATTAATCACATCCTGCGCGGCTTTCGCGATTATGTTGCGCAATTGAGGACAAGTTGGTTCGGCAAAAGAAACATGCGCCACAATCCCCTGTCCAAAAAAAGTATGCAATAATGATTGTTTTGTTCTGTCGAAATATTGATCTGGCAACACAATATCCCGTGGTCTCAGTTCTTCCTTTAGACTGCCTACCGCGCTGACCGAAATGACTCGATCTACTTCAAGCATCTTAAATCCAAATATGTTTGCCCGATGATTTATCTCGCTGGGCAACAACCGATGCCCACGTCCATGTCTCGGCAAAAAAAACACTTCCGTCCCTGATAATCTGCCGCAAACATATTTGTCGGATGGCTTGCCGAAAGGTGTAATCAGTTCCTGCTCCTTGATATCCTCCAACGCTTCCAATGCATAAAGTCCGCTTCCGCCTATTATTCCAAGCTTCATGAAATTCTCCGTTATGTTCGAGATATTTCCAACGCTACCCTGCCGTATTATCTCATTAGCATCGAATTGTCCGGCGGAATGAGTAGCGCACATGTTTCGTCATCACATACTGCTCGCGTGCGGACCTGAATCCCATCCCGGGGAAAATGGTGAGCCGTGGCGGATTCGAACCGCCGACCCGTACATTAAAAGTGTACTGCTCTGCCAACTGAGCTAACGGCCCACACAAAATTAAACTTTATGGGAATTTGCATGCCGATGTCAAAGGAATCTCAGCAATTCTCGTTTTGACTGTTGTCGCCGTACACAGAGTGCGTTAAAAAGCAGAATTTGAGCGTAAGCCGCAGTACACAAAGATTTTTTCTGAATGTAAGACTCATTGCAATAAAAAATCATTCAGGTGCGTTGTCATATCCCGGCTAATGCGGTGGTTGATCAGTAGTCTGTTGGCGGACATTCCTTTCTAAATCACAGACGGCTTATCGCGTGAAATGTGTAACCTGTAATACTGAATCCATGAGGAAAGGACATAAATATTACATGCAATTGTTACAAAAACTTGACCAAACGGTCTGTACGCTATATATCCTCACTTTGCCGGAAAATCTCCTGATTTCAGCCTGAAATTCTACACTTTTGAAGTTCCTTTTTTGGCCTAACTATTTATCTATTAGGAAGTTCGGCGACACATTTAAAACAGAATTCTTTTTACAAATTCACTGGACAAGTACTGTCGCTAGCATGTATTGTCTACTTGTTTCCGGTAGGGAAACTGCTGTTCCCAGTGCCGGGCTGGGTAAGGGTATATCAGTAGACCCGGAATAATGAAGGAAAGTGTAATGGCAAAACGTATCTATGTCGGCAATCTGCCATATAGTGCAACTGAAGCAGAAGTTCGTGAAGCCTTTGAGCAGCACGGAACTGTAACAGCAGTTGACATTCTATTTGACCGTGATACCGGCCGCGCACGCGGTTTCGGTTTTGTGGAAATGGATGATGCCGACGCCGATAAGGCCATTGAAGCTCTGAACGGAGCCGATCTTGGCGGCCGTCCGTTGCGTGTGAACATCGCCAGAGAACGCGGTGAACGCAGCGGCGGGGGCGGCAGAAAAGACTGGTAGTTCAGTCCTAATTCCCTGTCTTTTGGAAATCCTCACATTAGTGCTGGCAGTCGGGGTCTGTCCTGCGTTGGCGCAATACCTCGTATAGCGCAATTCCACAGGCAACGCCAGCATTCAACGAAGCAATAGAACCAGCCATTGGCAAAGAAACAAGGAAATCGCAGGTGTTTCGCACAAGCCGACCCAATCCCGTTCCTTCGTTTCCGACTACAAGCCCAGTGCTGCCCTTCATATCAACATTAGTGTAATGCTTGGCTTCAGAAGAAGCATCAAGCCCAACAATCCACATGCCTCGATCCTTTAACGCCTGCATGCTCCTGACAAGGTTAACCACCAGCACAACCCGTACGTGTTCCGATGCGCCGGCAGATGCGCGGACAGTCGCCGAAGTTACTCTTGCGGCGCGATCTTTAGGTATGATAACGGCATCCACCCCCGCAGCGTCAGCAGTCCTGAGTATCGAACCAAGATTTTGTGGATCCTGCAAATGGTCTAGAAACAGTACCAGCGAATCTTTTTTCCCCGAAACAATTTGTTCAGCCTTGGAAAGTTGATCATATGGATACGGCCCAACTTCAATTGCAACCCCCTGGTGATTGACATCGCCAACCATTTGCGTCAAGTCACCAGCGCTTGTTTTCACAACGGAACAGTTCAATATCCGGCAAAGATCAAAGATACCACGCAAACCATCGTTTTGAATCGCTGATTCTTGAACAAATATGCGTCGCATGATGCGCCGCTGTGCGCGTAGCACCTCGTATACAGGCTGCCGTCCATAAACCAGATCAACTTTGGCCGAAATCGGTTTATCCTTCACCATGGCATGTCGGTGGGCATTATTGCACTAAAACTCCAGCAACAGCGCACATCCCATGGTAATGGTTGAAGTTGTGATATCATCACTACTGAGCGCGCTTAAATCAAGAAAACGATAGTTTGCAT
>JAFGTH010000182.1 GCA_016934225.1 Lentisphaerota bacterium
AGCTTTGCTATCTGAGCTTTCAACGCTTCGATCTCTTTCTTCAGAGCGGCTGTTTGATTCTCAAGGTCAACTATCCGGCCTCTTGTTGAACGGTAACCGGTTTGTGTTTCAGTTGCTTCCTGCGCATATGTCGGAACTGCAATAAAACAACCAAGTGATGTAACCAGTATGCATGCGAGAAGGATTGATCTCATACGCAATCTCCTTATTTATGACAATACGAAATAATATACAACGCCAAATGAAAATGCAAGTAGCTGCGTTAGAATAAAACCGGCTACAGGGATAGGTCTTCCGCCAGTTCAAGATCACGTTTTAACAGCGCCAGAAAATCGTCGGCTTTGGCGTAGCCGATATCGTATGTGGCATATTGCACAAAATGCGCCATGTTTTTACGCGCTTGCTCTGTGTTACCCATCTCCAATTGCGCGGCTGCCAGGAACAAGAAAGGAGTAAACCATTGCGGGGTCATGCGAATCTGATGCTCGCATACTCGAATCAAATCTTCGTATCGCCCGGCACGGTGGAGTTCAAGAATACGTTCAAATACTTTTGTCTCACGGGATCTGTGAACCCTGGTGTCCACACGGGTTCCGTCGTAAAGGTAGGTTGAAACGATTTGCTTTGATGCCAGCGCAATACGCTCGGTTGTTTTCTCTAACATTTGGCTGTATATGCCAATGCGGAATTCAAAATCATTTGTTGTTTTCAAAATGACAGCCCATTCATTAGAATATTCATCCTGTAACGTATCTGTTTTTGTTTGTTTGTCTTCCTTGGGATTTATCGAAGGGCTATTTGCGCGAAATGGTTGAAACCAGATTGGCAGAAGCGAGAAAACAGACACAATGCACCATATCAAAATCAGCATACGTGTAACTTTGTGACTTTTCTTGGTGCGCGCAACGCGGAATTTCCATATGCGCAAAACAACCATTATCGGAGCCAAAACAACTATCGCGGAAAATACGATTCGCAAAACTATAATCATGGGATTCATACTCATTGCATACGGATACAAATGCAATCAGCTTGATATGAATAGCGCCAAAACAGTGAACATGACCATGGCCAATGCCCATATCCAATAAGTAAATTGAAGGAAGACCACCCACGTTTCATATCGCCGCCTCTCCTCAGGGGAATTGACGAACGATATTGTCTCTCGGATCTTCTCCCAGTTATGGTGTAAATGCGTAACCCTGCACCCTTGTTTGCGCAGAGCGACAAGCAACGCCAGCCAGATTATGTGGACGCTGATCAGGAGAACTGTGGTTGTGCTTGCAAACAGACAGACGAGAAACAGCGGAATGTCGCTCATGGTCATTATTTCTTTCTATTTCAATAATCGTATGACGTTATCAAAAAACACACACTGATACAAGCGTGAGGTATCACTTGTATGAGCTTCATTACCCGGTTATAAGTGGTGTTACCTGCATAAAGAAGTTGCCTGCAACACGCAACGAGGATAGCATATAAGCTAGAGTTAATACGTATGAACAAAATTACGGAAGAAATTGATGCGATTAGGGGAAAATGGGGGAACAAACTGCTGATATTGGGACATCATTATCAGCGCGATTCTGTTCTGGCGCATGCCGATGAAATCGGCGATTCACTCGAATTGGCGCGAAAGGCCGCTGAACATTCGGAAGCTGAACGAATCGTGTTTTGCGGAGTTCGGTTTATGGCTGAATCGGCGGATATACTCACCTCGCGTGAACAACGCGTTTTCATGCCGGATATCGGCGCCGGCTGCCCCATGGCTCGCATGGCCGACATGCCGGCTATGCGAAAAGCGTGGGCAGTTTTAGGCGGCGCGGATGCCGGTTGGTTGCCGGTTGTGTATGTCAATAGCAGCGCCAATGTCAAGGCGTGTTGCGGAGAATTTGGCGGTAGTTGCTGCACATCAAGCAATGCGACACGTGTGTTTGAGTGGGTTTTCTCACAAGGGAAAAGGGTATTCTGTCTTCCGGACGAACATCTTGGCGTAAATACCGCACACGATATCGGCATCGCAGACGAACAAATTATCATATACGATCCATCGAAACCTTTTGGCGGTGTGCACCCCGAAACGCTAAAATCTGCGCGCGTGGTTGTATGGAAGGGCTTTTGTCTGGTACATACTGCCTTTACGACACAACAAATTGCACAAGTACGTTCCGTTATTCCACAAGCAAAAATTATCGTTCATCCGGAAGCGCCCAAATCCGTTGTACGTTTGAGCGACGCACATGGATCAACATCCCAGATTCGTAAATATGTAGAATCCTCTCCCGACGGTTCAGTAATCTTTGTTGGCACGGAACTCAATTTTGTTCAACGTCTAGCCAAGAATCAAGCCGGGCGCGTGATGGTCAAAGCACTGTCACAATCGGTTTGCGCCAATATGTCGAAGACAAACGAACAGAATCTGTTGTCAGTGCTGTCCGATTGGCCGGATGCCAACGTGGTTAATATCGCCAAATCCGTTGCAGAGATGGCGCATAAATCACTAGACGCAATGTTAAAATTGTGAATTTGCCATTTAGATTGCGATCTTCCTACGAACCTACCGGCGATCAACCTGACGCCATTCAACGCTTGTGCAAAGGGTTGGCCGCAGGGGAACGTTTCCAGGTTCTTGAAGGCGTCACTGGGTCAGGTAAAACATTCACGATGGCCAATGTGATTGCATCAGTCGGCATGCCAACGCTGGTCGTATCGCACAATAAGACCCTGGCAGCACAACTGTACAGTGAATTCAAAGGGTTTTTCCCGGACAACGCAGTTGAGTACTTCATCAGCTACTACGACTATTATCAGCCGGAAGCGTATATCCCGCAAACGGACACCTACATCGAAAAAGACGCATCTATAAACAAGGAAATAGAACGGTTGCGTCTCTCTGCCACCAATTCGCTTTTATCGCGTGATGATGTAATAGTGATTGCATCAGTATCATGTATTTATGGGCTAGGCAGCCCGGACGATTACGCCGGCATGTTGGTCCGAGCAACGGTAGGCGATGTTATGGAACGCAACACCTTGTTGCGCAAACTTGTCAATATTCAGTATTCCAGAAATGACTATGAACCCGAGCCCGGTACGTTTCGTGTACGCGGCGACAGCGTGGATATTTTCCCGTCGTATTCGACAAAAGGCGTACGACTTGATTTTTTTGGTGACGAGATTGAAAATATCCGCGAGATTAACGTCATCACTGGTAATACGGAAGAAACGCTGGATCGGATCGTCATCTCGCCCGCAAAGCATTTCGTAATGCCGGAAGAAAAGATTGAACCGGCGATTCGACGTATCAAGCAAGAGTTGATGGAGCAGTTGGCGCAACTTGAACGTGAAGGAAAGTTGCTCGAAGCGCAGCGCCTTCAACAAAGAACGATGTATGACATCGAAATGATGCGCGAACTGGGTTATTGTGCAGGGATTGAGAATTATTCGAGGCATTTGAGCGGACGCGGGGAAGGGGAGCCTCCCGCAACGTTACTGTCATATTTCCGGGGGAAATATCTGACCATAATTGACGAATCACATGCAACAATACCGCAATTGAAAGCCATGTATAACGGCGATCAGGCGCGCAAGGACACCCTGGTTCGGCACGGATTTCGCCTACCGTCGGCAAAAGACAACAGACCTTTGTCATTCGATGAATTCATAGCAACGATCGGTCAGGTGATTTTCACCACCGCGACGCCCGGGCCATTCGAATTAGCGGTATCTTCCGCGCCTGTGCTTCAAATTATCCGTCCAACCGGGCTTCTTGATCCACCAGTCGAGATTCGTTCTGCAAAGGCACAGATAGACGATTTAATGGACGAAATACGTGGCCATGCCGAGCGCAATGAACGAGTTCTGGTGACCACCCTTACCAAACGCACTGCCGAGGATCTAGCCTCATACCTTACCAATTCGGGTCTCCGAGTGGAATACCTGCATTCGGAGATTCATGCACTTGAACGCGTCGAAATTCTAACGCGGCTTCGCAAGGCGGAATTTGACTGCCTGGTAGGAATTAATCTGTTGCGCGAAGGATTGGATCTTCCGGAAGTAGCTTTGGTGGCAATTCTGGACGCCGATAAGGAAGGGTTTCTTCGTTCCGAAACAGCGCTGATTCAGGTTGCTGGTCGAACCGCACGGCATGTAAAAGGAAAAGTAATTCTGTATGCCGATGTGATCACCGAATCAATGCGACGAATGATCAATACAACGGCCGCCAGACGCAAAAAG
>JAFGTH010000183.1 GCA_016934225.1 Lentisphaerota bacterium
CAAAAAATAACGCGAACTCCCCGCAACAGAGGTTATCGCCTGCCCGATCAAACCGCCTGTGCACGATTCCGCCACAGCAATAGTCATTTTTCGATCCGTCAAAAGCCGACCTATCTCTTCCTCCAACGACTCGGATTTCCCGCGAATCATGCATACCCCTCGGGATGAGCACGATGCCAGTTCCACGCGCTCTCAATAATGCTTTTCAAATCCGGAAATTTTGGCCGCCATTTGAGAACATCTCTGGCCTTATCCGCCGCAGCAACCAGTATGGCAGGATCGCCCGGCCTTCGCCCGACTTTTTCGGCCGGAATCGGATGACCGGTAACCTCCCTCGCCGTTTCAATAACCTCCAAAACGGAATTGCCTTTGCCGTTGCCGAGATTGAAGGCTCCTTCAAATTCGCCTGTCAGCGCAAGTATGTGCGCTTGAGCTAAATCAACTATGTGAATATAGTCGCGCACACATGTTCCGTCATGGGTGTCATAATCGTCGCCGAACATCTTCACAGACCGGCGTTTCCCCAATGCAACCTGTAAGACAATGGGTATAATATGCGTCTCAGGATCGTGATCCTCTCCAAATTTTTCTGTAGCCCCGCATGCATTGAAATAACGAAGACAAACCGGTTTCAATCCTCTCAATTTTTTGTGCCAGTCGAGGATTTTCTCACATATAAGTTTTGATTCGCCGTACGGATTTGCGGGTAACTGTTTCTCCTGCTCCGTAATCGGCACACGATCCGGCTGGCCGTACGTGGCGCATGTTGATGAAAACACGATTTTGGCCACACCCGCCGCCAACATGCCATCCGTCAGATTTACACAACCGACCACATTGTTGCCAAAATATATTTCCGGCTTGGCCATGGATTCAGGCACCAGCGCGTATGCGGCAAAGTGCATTACGGCATCAGGCCGCGCATCTGTCATTGCGTTGATGACACAGTTTCTATCGCGCAGATCTCCTTGAACAAATTGAGCGCGAGAGTCTATGGCTGCGCGATGGCCGCGCTCTAAATTGTCGAACACTACAACTTCATGCCCGGCATCAAGCAACAGCTCGCTGGTAACGCTTCCTATGTAACCCGCTCCGCCGGTAACAAAAACTTTCATTGAGATTCCCCGCCGTTTTCAAGCTCTTTAATCCTGCGCTCCAGTTCCTGCACTTTCTCCCGCAACTCGGGCAACCGCATCATATACGCGTGCATTTTTTTGGCCTTGGCATGAGGCATTGCGGGATAACCCGACACGAAACTGCCGGCCGGCACGTCTTTTGTTACGCCGCCCTGAGCTCCGACTATCGAATCGTCGCCAATAGTAATGTGACCGGCCAGACCCGCCTGTCCGCCGAGCTGCACGTTGCGACCGATCGTCGCGCTTCCTGATACGCCGACTTGTGCCGCCATCGCCGTCCCGGCGCCTACTTTTACGTTGTGTGCAAGCTGAACCAGATTGTCAATCTTCACGCCGTTTTCAATAACCGTCTTGCCGAATCGAGCTCTGTCAATCGTCACATTCGCGCCAATTTCCACATCGTCGCCTATTTCGACCGTTCCAATTTGACGAATCTTCTTCCAAATCGCGCCGTCTCGCACATATCCGAACCCGTCGCTGCCAATCACTGTGCCGTTATGAACAACTGTTCGATTACCCAACACGCAATTCTCGCGGATACTGACAAACGGATAAAGCCTGCATTCTTCTCCTATGACCGTGCCGTGCCCGACATAGCAGTACGCGACCAGCGTCGTACCGCGTCCTATACTTACTCCCGGCTCCAGCACACAATATGGCCCTATCCTGACATCTTCGCCCAGACAAACGTCGTCGGCCACAACTGCGGTATCGTGAATACCACGACCATATTCGACCGGAGGAGCGCCAATTAAAGATGCCGCAGCCGCGAATGCCGCATCAGGATTATCAACTCGAATCACTGCGCAGGGACATGTCCCGCGCCAGTTGCGCGCTACTATAACCGCGGATGCGCGCGTGTCCACAACCGCCGGACTGTATTTCGGATTGGAAAGAAAACTGATATCTCCTTCTTTCGCATCGCGCAAACCGGCTAACCCGGTAATAACGACTGAGTCGCCCTCAACATCGCCGTTCAACGCTTTCGCAATATCAGTAACCGTCAACATTAACGTAATCCATGGAATAGAATCCGGTTTGTTTTACTTCTGCTTGACAAGTTTTATCAAGTCTTCTGTTACATCCAGCTTGTCATCGGCAAAAACAACCATATCTATGCCGCTGAGACCGATTGCCGAAGAATCCAGCAAGAGGTTTATTTTGTTCTTCTCCGCATATTTTGCGGCAATTTCTTCCAGTTTCCTAACCATCAATCGGCGCATTCGAGATCTCAGGTCTGCGCTCTCGCGTTTTCGCAATGTCAATGTTTCGCCGATCTGTTGTTCAAACCGGCTGAATTCCTCCAGTTGTTTCTCCGCAATCGCAATTTTTTCGCGTCTGGCTTCTTCGCTTAAAGCCATGTTTCCGGACTCTCTGCGAGATTGAAGAAACTCTTCTCTCATCTTGGTCAGTTTTGCCATTAACGCATCGCGTTCCTCATCAAATTCTTTTGCCTGCTGATCAAGAACCTGCTGGTTTTTTTCGGCGCTCGGATGGGCCTGGATGACCTTGTTCATATCCGCCACCGCAATCTTCTGATCGGCGCCTTGCGCCGACACCATAAGGCTCACCGTAACAATCGCCAACCATATTGTTGTCATTATTCTCATTTGTCGCCTCCTTTTTTCAAAAATCGTATCCTATCCAGAGCACCCAGGCATCTTCGTCCGTGATACCGTCGTCACTCTCTATGACCCATGCCCGATCTATGCGAATCGGGAATCCGGGCAAATCGAATCTTATGCCTACTCCGCCGCTGGATGCCAGATTATCGCTATGCATCGTATACGATTCCAACCAGACATTTCCAATGTCATAAAATGCCGCCATTCTGATGCCGGAAACAATAGGCACAGTATATTCCACGTTTCCCAGTGCCAGACTTTTCCCGCCTGTTGCTCTGTATTTGCCGTCGTCCGGCTCGCACCGCGCTTTAGGTCCGACGTCTCGATAGTCGAACCCCCGAATTGTTCTGCCGCCTCCGACGAATAGCCTGTCCGCCAAGGGCACTTCTTCGGTATCTCCATACTCCTCAACAATCTCGTATCGAGCTTTCAGGCTGAGCACATGCCCGAACCAAAGCGGGATATAACGCGCTATCTTTGCGCCAAGCCCGTAAATGTCGGTGTCGAACCCGAGAATCCCGCCGGAAACATGACCAAACAAACTGACCGTACATCCGCGTGTCGGAAAGAACGGGTTATCCCGCGCGTCGCGGGTCAGCGTGAAAGCCAACGAGCTTTTCACCGCGCTGTCTTCATCAAAGAAATCCACTTCTTCGCCGGGATTATCCAAAAACACATACTTGTTTGTTTCAGCAATTTCGCCTACACGTTCGAGCCTGTACACCATCTTTATATAGCTCGCAAATGGAAGCGCCTTGCGTATGCTGACGGCTCCGCCTACACGTTCCATTTCGTAGTCGCTGTACGTTACATCGCTCATATACAGCTCGCAGCCAAGCGCAAGCTTCCTGCCCATGAACCATGGCTCGGTAAACGATAACTCGTAGTCTTTCCTCGTCGAACCGAACTGACCGCGCAATTTGAGCTTCTGGCCGGCGCCTGTGAACGGCCATCCTGTTATGTCGAAATTGCCCTGCGACAATTCAACAAAGCCGACCATCTTGTCCACGCTGGAAAAACCAGCGCCTAACATGAACTGGCCGGTGCGCTTCTCTTCAACATCAAAAATCAGATCCCGTTCATCCGTGTTTTCGGTGCGCTCCGGATGACTGCGAACCGACGAAAAGTAGCCCAGATTGGACACTATTTTCTCGCTTCGCCGAACCCGCGTCTCATGGTACTCATCGCCGGGATAAACAAGTAATTCCCGTCTGACAACCCGGTCCATCGTTCTCGTGTTGCCGCGTATCATTATGTTTCTAATCGTGACCAATTCGCCTTCAGACACTACGAAAGCCACATCAACAAACCCATTGTCCCTGTCCGGATTCAGAACAGGATTGACATATGTATCAATGTAGCCGCGATCGCCGTAATATTGCATCAGTGCGTTACAAGACCGTGCAATCGCATTGGCGTCAGCATATGTCCCCGAAACCGCGGACACACAACGCTCCAGCTCAGCAACCGGGAAAAGCGTTGTTCCTTCAATAGTGATTTTCCTGAATTTATAGCGGATGCCTTCGCATATATCAACGTTGACTACAAACGCGCCGGTATCGTTGACCGTCAGCTCCGGTATGCTCACTTCCACATCCAGGTAGCCGCGCTGGAGATACGCGTCTCGAATCGCGCCGCGCGCAATATCAAGTTCATCCGCTTCGTAAGACCGCTTTCGAAAAATACGGCGCGGATCCCAACGCCCGTATTGCCGCAAGGGCTTGCGGAGGATTTTGTCGGCAAGCGAATCGTTGCCGCGAAAATTTGCGCCGGAAACTTTGTTCCTTTTGCCTTCGTCTATATTCAGCGTTACCGTTGCCAGTTCGGTTCCCGGTTCGGTTTCGGCGATCTTCCAGGAGAATTTAACGTCATAGTAACCGCTCTTGCGATATTTCCCGGCAAGCTTGGACGTACGCGCGCCCATGGTCTGATCGTCAACTAAATCGCCGCATGACAGGTTCAACTCGTTTTCCACCGTCCGCAGGGAAAACTTCTTCGCTCCATGGATTACGACAGGAACACCCAGCTTAAGCTTGTTCTCAAGAGTATAGATGAGTATCACTCCGTAGTCGGCAGACTCGACGGAGATGTGCGCATCGGCAAATCGTTTCGTGTCGAGCAATGTGCGCAGATCGTCGGAGATGACGTTTCGATCCAGCGTTTCACCCTGTTTCGCTTTAATATGCGCTTTGACAAAACTTCTGAATTGCTCGTCAATCTCGACACCGCCGCGTTTTTCGATTTGAATTTCTTTGACGATGGGAACCGATTCATCCGCCGCCGAAATCACCGCAGCAAGAAGCATGCAGATACAAATGACTGCAGACTTATGCTTCATCATGCCTCCACATCCGCTTCCTCGTCTTCCACGAATCCCGCCGGCTGTTCCAATCCGTCTATACCGTGCGCTCTGTCGCGAAATCTGGTAAATTCTTCTTCAAAATTCATTTGCGCTTCGCCTGTCGGACCGTTCCGTTGCTTGACCACATCAATAATGGCCAACGTCTTATCATCGGCATGTTCTTCGTCGCCCGGATATTTACATGGACGGCGCAACATGCACACTACATCGGCATCCTGCTCAATCGCTCCGGAGTCTCTCAAATCCGATAGCTTTGGTACTCCATACTTGTCGCGTTGCTCGGGCGCGCGGCTGAGCTGACTCAAGACGAACACAGGCAGTTTCAGTTCTTTGGCCATTGCCTTCAAATTGCCTGAAATTGCAGCCGTTTCTATTTGACGGCCCTGTTGTGCGTAGTCTCGGGAATGAAGAAGCTGAAGATAATCTATAACAATCAGTTCTATGCCGTATTTCTTCTTCATTCTGCGCGCACGCGCGCGCAGTTCCATCACATCAAGTCCGCCAGTATCGTCGAGATATATCGGCGCTTTGGTCAACACCGAAGCGGCCTGGGTTAACTGACCATGAATATTCTGCGAAACATATCCGCGCATAATATTGAATGCCGACACCGAAGCATGAGAACATAACATTCGCATTACCAATGCTTCATGCGACATTTCGAGGCTGAAAATGCCGACCGGACGCGCTTTGCCGTCGGGAGCCTTGCCCAGCGCCACATTTTCGACGATATTCATGGCGAGTGATGTTTTGCCCATCGAAGGACGCGCCGCCAAAATAACCATTTCGCCCGGTCGCAGGCCCTGCAATATACTGTCGAAATTAGCAAACCCGGTGGATATGCCGCCCATACTGCCTGGCGAACGGGTAACGAACACCGTCTCGATGTGTTCCATTGTCTGTTTTACGGCATGCCGCCACGGCGTTACCGACCCGTGTTGCCGTTCTGTAATGTTCAAGAAATTCTGCTCAACCCGGCTGAGAATCATGTCCGCGCTGTCGGGAGAGGTATAACACTGGTGTTCAGCATCGCGAGCGCCGTCTATGATGCTGCGTAACAGGAATTTCTGTCTGACTATCTCTATGTAATATTCGGCGTGAGCGGCTGTAGGAGTCGAATCAATCAGACGATCAAGGTAAATAAATCCGCCCACTTTGTCCAGAGCGCCCATGTTTTTTAGACGCTCGGTCACTGTCAAAACATCTATAACAGACCCTTCCTGACACATGGCGACGAATGCCTGAAAGATGAGCTTATGCGCCGGAACATAAAAGCTCTCAGGCACGAGCTGGCGCTCGAGACAGATATCCATAATCTTTACGGAATCGAGCAGAACCGAACCAAGCACTCCCTTTTCCGCTTCTTCGCTATACGGTGGGCTTCTGTCTATCAATGCGACAGGCGACGAAGAAACGGTTTTCTGGGACATTCCCGTTATTCCTCAACAACCCATACCTTTACGGTGGACTCCACTTCTGGATGCAGTCGAACCGCGACATCAAACACGCCAAGCTCCTTTATCGGCGATTCAAGATGAAATTTGTGCTTGTCAATCTCGATTCCCTGTTCCTGCAAAACTTCTGCTATCTGAGCTTCGGTTACCGATCCGTAAAGTTTCTCGTCATCACCAACTTTAACCGCTATTGTGCAGGATACATTTGCCAGCGAAGCCGCCAAATCCCGCGCCGACTCAAG
>JAFGTH010000017.1 GCA_016934225.1 Lentisphaerota bacterium
ACGAACGCGAACGGGCAGTCAGACGGGGTAATAGTACCGAAGAAGCAATCGAACAAGGGTTCTGCACCGAAAGGAAAAGAACCGGAGGAGGTTGCGGAGGGAAGTACCCCGGCCAAGGAGAAACCGAATGAGTGCAATAGATGCCGGACGCGGAGCCGGGAAGAAAGGCAAAGAAGCCAAACATCTATCCAGTGGGCTCAGACGGTTACGGGAAGCAGCGAGAAGGGACAAGAGCGTACAGTTCACAGCCCTTCTTCATCACATTACCGTGAACCTGCTGCGAGCGAGTTACAGGAAGTTGAATCCGAAAGCGGCACCGGGAGTGGACGGGGTAACCTGGGCACAATATGGTGAAGGGCTGGAAGAGAGACTGACGGACTTGCATGGGCGGGTACATCGCGGGAGCTACAGAGCGAAACCATCCAAGCGGATCTACATACCCAAGGGTGAGCAAGAGATGCGCCCGCTGGGAATGGCGGCCTTGGAAGACAAGATAGTCCAACAGGCGACAGTCTGGGTGCTGGAGCAGATTTATGAGGAAGATTTCCTCAACTTCAGCTACGGGTTTCGACCGGGGCGATCCCCGCACAACGCGTTGGATGCGTTGTATATGGGGATAAAGGTAAAGAAGGTGAACTGGATACTGGACGCGGATATCCGGAAGTTTTTCGATACAGTTCAGTTTAACTGGATAGAAAGATTCGTCGAACACCGGGTAGCCGACCGAAGAATACTGAGGCTGGTAAAGAAATGGCTACGAGCCGGAGTATCGAAGGAAGGCGAGTGGTCACAGACACGGGAAGGAACACCGCAAGGGGCAGTGGTTTCGCCGATCATAGCGAACATATATCTGCACTATGTACTGGACATGTGGGTAAGGCAGTGGCGCAGAAAGCACGCACGTGGAGACATGATCGTGGTGCGCTACGCAGATGATGTGGTGCTCGGGTTTCAACATGAAGACGACGCCCGGCGATTCTGGATGGAACTGGATAAGCGACTGGGAAGATTTGGGTTGAGCCTGAATAAGGAGAAGACGCGGCTGATAGAATTCGGCAGGTATGCAGCCGAAAGAAGAGCGGAACGAGGCGAAGGGAAACCGGAAACATTCGACTTTCTGGGATTTACGCATATAAGCGGGAAAAGCAGAAAGAACGGACGGTTCATCCTGATGCGGAAGACGGCTCGAAAACGACTACATGCCAAGATGAAGGAAATTCGCCGTACTCTCCTGCGGTGCCGTCACCGGCCGATTAACGAACAAGGAAAGTGGTTGAGGCTGGTACTGCAAGGATACTTCAATTATTATGGAATTCCTGGAAACGGTCCGGCGTTGAAAGCGATACGCAGTGACGTCGGTCGGGCATGGCTTAAAGCGTTGCGCCGTCGTGGCCAACACGACAAGGCCAACTGGGAGTTCATGAAGGAGTTAATGGCACAATGGTTGCCGCCAATACATATTGTCCACCCGTATCCCGACGAGCGCCTTGCCGTTTGAATCCAAGGCAAGAGCCGTATGAGCTAAAGGTTCACGTACGGATCCGTGCGGGGGGTGCCGGGCAACCGGCATCCCTACCGCGATAATAAAATCAACAGGACTGTCGGCGCACCGGCGCAGGTAATCACATGACTTTTGAACAGGAGTGCGTTGCGAAGTGCCATCGAACGGTTTGTTCGCCCATGGAACAGGCACGAAGATCGGGCGT
This sequence comes from Lentisphaerota bacterium, assembly GCA_016934225.1. Classification (GTDB taxonomy): domain Bacteria; phylum Verrucomicrobiota; class Kiritimatiellia; order UBA8416; family JAFGTH01; genus JAFGTH01. Next base: position 1,707 of record JAFGTH010000017.1, read on the forward strand.
CCGATATCGGCGCCGCTCCAAAAGGCATTGAGCAAATCCTTGCGTTGTTTAGTTATTTCCGGTGGAAACAAACTGGCAGCGGGAAATTTTTGTGTTTTCATTCTCTTTTTTATGTTTTGAAATTTAATAAAAACGTGGACTTATTTTATACCATTGAACATTTTTTATCGTATAGTGTACACATGTTGCCAATTACGCGATTTATTACAACTATAATTTTGCGTGCAAACCGGCTTGGAACAATAGGTAAAAGTGCAAAACATTGTTTTTGATTATGATAGCTCAACCTTGCACGATGTGACATTCAGATAGAGTGTGATATGGAAAACGCTTTCAGATTGAATCATGTGGGCTTCAGGCCTGATGCGGCAAAAAAGTTTGTTCTCGCAAAGCCGGGTCCTTCGCGATTTCAGGTGTTGCGTCTGGATTCCTGCCGGTTCTCGCCGGTTTTTGAAGGGCAGGTGGTTAAAACAAACAACGAACTTGGAAACGAAGAATGGCTCGGCGATTTTTCGGCAGTCAGGGAAGATGGAATTTATCGGCTCCAGTGTGGCGAAGAAGCGAGCAGGTGTTTTACGGTTTATCGCAATGTTTATGACGTACCAGCGCGTGTATTACTGATCTATTTTAACTGGCAACGTTGCGGGGAGACTGCCATGGGTTGGCATGGTCCTTGTCATCTCGACGACGGTCTGATTGCAGAAACCGGGCAGCATCGGGATTTTTCGGGCGGTTTTCATCAATCATCCGATCTTAGAAAATGGGCGCATGGTGTGCCGCTGGGTCTTGTTGGACTTTGTAATTATGCGAAGGTTTTATCGCCTCACTGGGACACGAACAGTATAGCTTCCGAGCTGATGTGGGGCAGTGATTATTATCATAAGGTAATTGCCGACAACGGCATGTTGTACGATTCGGTTTATTTACCTGTGGGATGGGACGCGCGCGAATATTATCTGAGCGCCAATAACCCTCTGGCACATTGGAACACGTTGCGGTTTCTTGCGGAAGCGTCGTCGTATTTTCGGGGCAAGGATCGCTACTATCATGAAAGATGCGCGGCGGATGCGCGGCGGATATGGAATTACATGGTTTCGCCGGAGCGGTCGTACAGCAACTATACCGCGCCGAAATTGCCGCCCATCGGGCACAATTGTCTGAACAGCATGTTCTCCTGTTTTTATGAAGACTCGGCGCTGGAAATTGCCTATAAACTAGCGGCTGCGGCTGCGCTGTTTCGTGCTACGGGAGAGCAATCGTTTTTGGATACGGCAGCGATTTCCGCCACTGCGCTTGCGGAATTGCAACTCAAAAACGGGACGATACCGGAAAATCCGGCTTCAGCCTGTTTCAGGGAGTCGTCTGACAATGCAGTGTTGGCCAATTCGCATAACGGCTATCTTTGGGCGCCGGCCGGCCCGTTAAGTTTGTGCGATGCTCTTCAAATTGCGCCGGATCATCCGAATGCTTCCATTTGGAAAGATTGCATTGCCCGGATAGCCGAGCAATATGAATTTCTCGCGCGCCGCAATATCTGGGATTTAATTCCGACTATTTGGCAGGTAAATGACAGCGCCAGCGCTGATGGTTACAAAGGCGGGTATATCGGCATGCCCGGCACGGGCGAAAGCAAACTTTGCAGTTATAAGTATTATCACGTCTTAAACAATATGGACATTATTGCCAACGCAGTTTTCATGAAAAAGGCAGCGCGCATTTTGAGCCGCGTCAGTTATGCTGAAATTGCCCAACGACAATTGGACTGGATTCTCGGCGCCAACCCGTTTGACGCCAGTTCTGTTGAAGGCGTGGGCTATAATCAGCCGAACCATTTTTTCAGCGGCGAGTTTTTTCCGCCCACGCCGCAAATTCCGGGCGGAGTTTGCGTTGGGATAACCGAGACGTCCATGAATCCAAGCAATCCCATCAACAATCTCGGGCACGAATATGACATGCCGATTGTCGGTTTTTTGATTTGGCTGTTGGCGGAGATATCCGACTTCAACGGTTAATGGAATCGGCACAGAAATCAAATGGCGCCAGTTAACGTTGTTTGCCGGGCGTGTACAATCAAAACAGGAGATAAAAGATGAATGTTTCGAAGAAATCTGTTCTCATCGTTGGAGAACAGAGCAACAACGCTTTCGTTGACATATTGGAGCGTTGCCGCATTCCCTACCGACACGTACGGCTGGAGGCGTTTGCGCAGACGAACCTGCAACCGTTTCACAGCATTCTGTTCATGCCCGGATATTTCGAGTGGGGCGCAAACATGAACTTCAAAGAGCGCACGTTGAGAAAACTTCAAAATTTCAGAACCGAAGGCGGAAGTTGCTACGCCGAATTTGTTCAAAGTGACGACTATGTATTGCGGAATGTTTTTCTATTCAAGCACAACAGTCCTCCGCGCGAAGTAGCTTACGAACGCACGTTTGTGTCCGCATCGCACCCCATAACGGGCGATTTCCCGTTGCGCGCGATTTTGCCTGTCAGAAACTGCAGTTTTCTGCCGGGCTACAGCAAAACTGGGATCACGCTGCTTGCCTTTGGAACTGTTTTAGGCGCGCACAAGGTTCTATATGGGTTGCCTGAACGACGTGCGGTTTGGCCGGCCTTGTTGGCGTTAAGGAGCGGTCACACGTGGTGCGGATATGTTGAGGAGCAGAGCTGGGTTTATGCGACATTCGAGTTGTCGCGTTATGTTGAGAAAAATTTCCCATTGCAGAAGCAATGGGAGAAGATCGTGCGCCGCATTTTGCTTTATCTTTTGCCTGAATCGCAACGGAAGCTTTACGGGGCGAGGTTGGAACCGTTTGATGTGGGCATAAACAAGAAAACATGGAGCACTCCTGGAACGCCGGTTGTTGTAAGTGTTCCGGAGAAGGACAAAATCGCCGTAGCCGTTACCAAAGGAGCGCGCGTTATCCGCACCGGCGAGAAGTCGTACGGAATAACAAAAAAAATCAGTTTCAAACCCGAGACTTCCGGTATTTATACCATTTCGATTGTTCGTGCCGGCATTGAAAGCAAAGAACGGGTTGAAGCGATATCGAGGGAAAAGAAATACCGTCAAGTTCTCGACAGGTTGATACGCTGGTATTTCGAGTCTGGCGTTATGCCGAAGCGAGACGGAACCCGCGGCGTGTACGAAGGTTTTCGTTCAAGCGACCACAAGCTGATTCCGGTTTACCGGTCCGAATGCAACGCGGAAGCCGCAACTGCTATTTACATGTACGGACAATTAACCGGCGCCGAGAAATACAAGCGAATCGGCGAAAACATTCTGTCGTTTCTTTTCAGGGGCGGTTTTCAGGATATGAACAAAAAGCGCGCCACGTACGGATTATGGAAGTTCTTTGACGAATTGAAGGTTGTTCCGAATCAAATTTGGTCGAGTGGCAACTCGTGGGTGGCAAGCGATTTGTTCTTGTTTCATCGGTGGACTCGGAAGCGAGACTATCTGCGGCGCGCACTGCTGACCGCGGAAAAATTTCTTGAGTTGGAAATGCATGAAAGGATAGCCATAGCAGGCGTTGACTTGAACGCGCAAGGGCTGGAAAAATTTTGCCGGCTTACAAAAAAAACCGGTCCTGACAGATTTGTGCCGGCGTTTTACGCTTACGCAGCGGGGGCAACCGGCGATAAGAAATATCTGAAAATTGCGAAGAGGATGACGGAAAAGCTTATTCTTACGATAAAGTCCGATCCGTACTTCTTTCGTTCGCTTGTCACTCTTTACGGGGTGACAAAAGAACCGTTTTATAAATCGGCCATGTCGGAAATGTTGAATACGCTTGACGCCCGGCAGTTGTCTTGCGGCGCAATCAAAAGCTTGCCGAACGAGAAACACACGCGCACCGGTTACGGCCTGGCTGAGGTGGGTGTCATGCACAGGGCGAGCGACCCGGTGGTTGATCAGCTTTATGAGAACGCGGCATGGGCATATGCCCTTTGTATGGCGCATGAAATTACAGGGGAGGAAAGCTATTTAAAGGTTTTTCATAAGCTCATGGATTTTTTGGCCAGAATTCAAATTGTCAGTTCCGATCCGCGTTTGAATGGCGCATGGATGCGCGCTTTCGACTATGAGTATTGGGATTATTACGGTTCCAACGGCGATATTGACTGGGGTCCGTACTGTATTGAAAGCGGTTGGTCCAATGCATGGACCGGTCGGGCTTTGGCGTTATATCTTATGAAAGACGGGACTCAGGCGATTTAACCGCATTTCCCATAAAACATTGCGGAAGGGGATACGGATGAGATAGGATTTTACCACTGAATACAGGGATAAAGGGCAGGAGTTAATAGCACGACTTTTTGGGACGGATATAATTTATTAACGCAAATTGAGGAGGGCGCCATGCCGTATTTGACTAAAAGCGAACATGAATCGAGAATTAAGAAAGTTCGAAAACTGATGGCAGACAACAATCTGGACATCATATTGGTATATTACGATGAATTCAATATCGGTAACGGTTGGTACTTGACCGGTTGGTGTCCGCAATTTGAGAGTGGAGCCGTGCTTGTGCCGAAACAGGGCACACCCATGTTGCTTGGCGGACCTGAGAGCGAGCCTTTTGCAAAGCAGGACAGCGCTATTACAGAAACGCGTAATTTCCCGGTATTCATGGTGCCGGACGAGGAATATCCCAACGCGACCATTATTGATTTCCCGGCGCTTTTTTCGGAGCTTAACGGCATGTTAGGATCCGTTAAACGTGTGGGTCTTGTCGGTGGGGGCCGTATGCCGGCTGATTGTTATCACCAGATTGTGGACGGATTCAGCGGTGTGGAACTGGTTAATGTTACCGATGATTACGTGCAATTGCGTTACATAAAATCCGATTGGGAACGAGAACAGATTCGCAAAGCCTTTGCGATTGGAGACGCTTGTTATGACGCCATGAAACAGAAAATTGCGCCTGGAGTGACGGAAATCCAAGTGGCTGCAGAAGGTGAATATGCTGCCCGGAGCCGCAGCGCGAGCGGGTTTGGTTTTACCGCTATAGTCGGCAGTGGCGCCCGTGCCAACGCGGTAGTGCCGACGGCGAGCGCAAAGCCGATGGTGGCCGGCGAATTGGTAATGATAGGACTTGCGCCGAAAGTAAACGGTTATGCGGGGGTGATGGGTGATGCCCTGCCTGTTTCCGGCGAATACAGTAATTCGCAGAAGGAATGCATAAAGATATTGCGCGAGGCCTTTAGTCTTACCAAAGAACAATTGTTGCCCGGCAATATTGGCAAGGAAATAGATGCGCCTGCCCGCGCTTTTTTTGGCAAACACGGCCTGTCCAAATATCTGGTATGTCCGTTTGTGCATACCATTGGATTGCATGAAGCCGAATCGCCGTTTTTTGGACCCGGCAGTGCGGATGTATTAAAGCCCAATATGACCGTTTGTGTAGATATCAGTTTTTTCGGGCATCCGGAGTGGCATGGTGTTCGGATTGAGTCTGGGTATGAAATTACTGAAAAAGGCTGTGTCCCGTTGAGCGCCAAACTTGATGCTATTCATACATCGGTATAAACATACACGCGACAAGTTGGCATGCATATGCAGAACGCTGTCATTCTTAGTTTCGACATGGAGACGGACATAGGGTCGTGGACTGATGATACTCGCGGTGTTACGGAAGGAACGCCTGAAATTCTTGAGGTTCTCAAAGAACATGATATTCACGCCACATTTCTGTTCACGGGTCGTGAAGCCGAACGGCATCCCGATTGTGTTGCATCCGTATTGGAAGCAGGTCACGAGATCGGTTGTCATACAATGTATCACGAAACCGTCGGTCGGCCTGTTTACAGTGTGCCGGTTGGCAGTTTTGCATTGGAAGAAGAGATAGAATCCAGGCTTGCGCTGGCTACTGATGCAGTCGAACGTGTTGCCGGTGTTCGTCCCCGGTCATTTCGCGCTCCGCGTCTTTTTGGCTCGACGCGCATGATACAAGCGCTGGAACAACTGGGTTACGCTGTAGATTCATCATTTCCCTGTTATTTCCACGGGCGTGATTTTGTACCCTATCATCCACATAGCGAAGACTGGGCCAGAAGTGGAAGCATGAGCTTGTTGGAAGTTCCCGTATTTTATGATACGGAAGGTAACGAGGCGGGCGACAAGAATCGCGCGCGTGACCAGTGGCCCATGCTCAGGTTGAAGGGAGCGGACTGGTTTTCAGATTTGTGCGGAAGAATGTTCGATCGCGCGCGGGATGAGCGCGGTATTTCGGCGCTGTGTGTATATTTGCATCCATGGGAGTTTGTTGACATGCCAAGGGTTGTGGAAACCGACGAGAGCACGATTACATTTCGGCCGTTTCTTTATAGAAACACAGGCAAACCGGCATTACGGGCGCTGAGCAATTTTATCGGGATTATGAAACAACAAGGCGCAGAGTTTGCCACACTGATAGACCTTGCTGAGAATTTTAATTACGGCGGGTTAAAACTCAAACGAAGAGGCGCATAACGTCGGACCAACTGTTTGAGCGATTCGGAAATGTGAGAAAAAGATCAGTCTTCGTTTGACTGGATGCCGAGCGTGGCGAGGCGTCTTCGGAGCTTACCGCGTGAGAGTCCGAGCAATCGTGCCGCTGCCGAGACGTTGTTTTCGGTTCTGGCAAGAGCCTCGACGTAGAGTCGTTTTTCAACATCTTC
>JAFGTH010000184.1 GCA_016934225.1 Lentisphaerota bacterium
ACGCGGTACTCGTGACAATTTTATGCGGAAGCACCGACGTCTGGCAACACGATATTCTCATACCCAAGAAGTACGGAGTAGATACTAACGTTGGCGATACCCGCGGACCAAGCGGTATATTCCGCGCACTGCGAACAATCCCAACCATGATCGCCATCTGCCGTGACATGGAAGAACTCTGTCCCAACGCAATCATGCTCAACTATACAAACCCTATGGCTATGCTTTGCCATGCAATGCAGCGCGAAAGCAGCATCAAGATATCAGGATTGTGCCACAGTGTACAGGGCACCGCTTACATGCTCGCTGACTGGGCAGGCGTAAAATGCAAGCAAGATTGCCTTCCAAAGCTGGATTACCTGTGCGCCGGCATCAACCATCTGTCCTGGTTCATCAAGTTCAGCTACAAAGGGCAAGATCTGTACCCGAAACTCAGGAAAATCGTCGCCACCAACAAAAAGATTTATAACCGTGAACAGGTCCGTAATGAAATGTTTCTTGCGCTTGGCTATTACGTCACCGAATCCAGCGGCCACAATTCAGAGTACAACTGGTGGTTCCGAAAACGCCCCGATCTCATCAGGAAATACTGCACTACCGGAACCGGATGGAACCCCGGCAAGTACGCTTACATTCTCGACGAGTACCGCAGCAGAAACAGAACATGGAAGAGCGATATCCGCAAATGGCTGGACAGCGATGAACCCATCTCGCTCCAGCGCGGACACGAATACGCGGCTTCCATAATCAACGCTTACATGGGCGGCGAACTGTTCGAGTTTAACGGGAATGTGACAAACACGGGGCTGGTAACCAATCTGCCGGAAGGCGCTTGCGTCGAGATACCCGTCATCGCGTCACGCAAGGGATTCTCACCCGTGCATGTCGGCGCACTCCCACCCCAATGCGCAGTGCTGACTAATCTCACCGCGCAGATCGAGATGATGGCAGTTGAGGGATGCCTCACCGGCGACCCAACTCTCGTCTACCGTGCCATCGCGCACGATCCGCTGACCGCTTCTGTCTTGTCGCTGGCAGAGATCAAGAAAATGGTCAAAGAAATGTTCCTCAAAAACAGAAAATATCTGCCGCATTTCAGGAAGATCAATTTCTAATCGCCGGAATCGGCAAGACACACGCAAGGACGACGAAATGCACGGTATCATCTTCGACGTTGATGGCGTAATCGCCGACACCGAGCCCGTAAATGCTCAAGCCTCAATCCGAATGTTCAAGGAACTCTTCGGCGTTGATAATGTGAAGAGATCCGACTTCGAAGCCGGACTCGGTCGAGGCGCAGAGGCATACATCCTCGCCGCCGCACAAGTCCACAGCCTTTCTCTCTCCGAAAAACAACTGAAACAAGCCGCACTCGCGCGACAGAAGAACATCATCGCTCTTCTGGAAGCATCGCCGTTACCGGCGTTCCCGGGAGTTACGCGGCTCATGGAAACAGCGTTCGCCGACAAACAGTTCAAACTCGCAATCGCCACAAGCGGTTCGCGCGAAATATCCGGAGCCATATTGAAATCAGCCCAAATTCCCCTTGAACACATGGTCCGGGTAACAGGCAGCGATGTCACACACAAAAAACCGCACCCCGAGATCTTTTTGACGGCGTGCAAACGCATGCAACTTCGGCCATCCTCGTGTTTGGTCATAGAGGATGCGCCAAACGGCGTTAAAGCCGCCAACGCCGCCGGCTGCAAATGTATTGCGGTCACAAATTCCGTAACAGCCGACAAGCTCGTCGGCGCCGATCTAATCGTATCAAGCCTCAAAGATATATCTCCGGACACCGTGTCTGAGCTAATTATCCACTCGAAATAACGGACAAAATTCATCTCTCGCAGATTGATCCCATAGATCGAGACTTATCTGCAGACAATTTGATCATAGTATCAGTGTAATTATCAGGGTCAGGGTAATGTGTGTTCAGATGATATCCGAGTTGCCGCTCGTAATGGTGTTGACCCGATTGGTGGCGGCACAGGGACTCGAACCCCGGACACGTGGATTATGATTCCACTGCTCTAACCAACTGAGCTATGCCGCCAAACAATTTCGGGAGGTGACTATACCGAAGGATCGGCTGCACAAGCAATCCTATTCAACGCAAAAACCACAACCGCTTTCAAACCAAATACGACCTTCCGAAACAAAACCCTACAACACTAAAGGCAATAGGAGCGATAATAATCCCATTAGTATGTCCGCTCCTTCCTAATCCTCCTTGGCAAGCGATTCAAGAACCAATATCAACTCGCCTCGTCCCGCTTCACGAGCGGAAGCAATTATGTCACACTCCGCCAAATACCAATTCGGCTGTGCTTGTTCTGCCGTTTCGGCAATAACAGCGCCTTGACATCCAATATCTAAAACAAACGCCAGCACGTTTGAAATTACCGCATCAGGACACACCATTCTCATGCGCCTGACAGTCCACCCGCCATCAATATCTCTGGTGTCTTCCGCTGTTAACTTGTATTCAAACGATGCATCTTTCAACAGCCGCGAAAGCGGCTCCGGCTCTTTCCTCGTCATGGCGGCGTAGCGCGCACGAGCTGCTTCGTGCTTTGCAAGAAGCGTTTTCTGATGGTTAAGCCTCTCAATATGTTCTGCCGTCACCATGCATCGAGCACAAATATGTCTTGTGTCGGCAAAAAAACGTTGAACCAGGATAATTCCGGTAAACAGCATTACTATTGCAACTACCCATACCACCTTCGGTTTTATCAAATCATTCATTTGCATGCTCGATAACCAAAGTAAACGGAACCATTTCATCTATTAAATCTTCGCTCCTATCAAGTTTTGCGACAGCGCCGGCATCTGTGAGAGCAGTCTTCAAATCAGCGCAACTGTTCCAACTGGGCGCCAGACCGCGCACAACCACATGCCCATGACGTACCGACAGCGTTGAGCAGATCAAGCCGTCTTTTGCGGATATCCTTGCGACAGTTTCTATTACTTTGAAAATTCTTTGATCAAAACTGTCAACAAACGGCTGTAATCGGGCAATTTTTTCCTTGGTTTGCCTCTCAACGGCCTCAACAGCGTCAGAACCCCTGGCTGTTACATGATAACCGGCAAGTGCGTCCACATGCGCCTCGAAACGTTTTTTTAATTCGGCGTCTTGTGACGAGAGAATGCCACGACAGATAAGACTCCCTACAACCAGTATCAGACCGGCCGCTAGAATTACAAGGGCTGATCTCATTGATTGACGTGTCATTCTCAAGGATAAAGCTGGATGCGTATTTTCGCCGGTTCGAAGGTTACAACGCAGTCGCCCACAAGTCATCGCCCGAATCGCCACCGCGCGCGCAAGAAATTCGCCCGGATCGTTCACCACCTCGCTCCGCTCACCCCACATTACTGAAACTTCAGCCATCAATCTCATGACCGTTTCGCTGTCTCGAGCGGCAGAGCCCGCCCATAACCAACGTATTCGATCCAAGTCTGAAACTGCATCATCAGATAAAGCGATACGAAGCAGTCGCGAAACGCGAGACATGTCGCCGCTTCGAAAAGAATGCGCATTTAGAAACACCCTGTCCCTGCCTACAACGAGCATGGACTGATCATCCTCCATGAACACAATGATACGCGCCGACTCATCGTTCTGCCACGGCATTTCAGAAAGACTATGATCCCAAATCGCCAGACCGGCATGATCAATCACAAATGGATCACACAATCGCGCTCGATATGATTCAATACATGCGAGAACGTCATCCTTTCTTGCACCGACCGCCAAAGACGTCAACTTGCCTTGTCGTCTGGTTTCTTCAATAAATTCATAAACACAATCCTCAAGCGCAAAGGGTAATTGAATATCAAGAACCGTCGGCAAAACTCGCTTTGCTTTTACAGCGGAATCAAACGGCGCTTCCACCCATTTTGAAAAACTCTGACGCACCGATATGCAACCGGCAACCGGCACACCGGCGGCGAGATCAGATCGAAAAACTCCATCATCAATAGCTACCGCTCGGCATGAGATTCTGCCGCGTGTTCTGTCCGCGCGAACCACAATTTCGGTAGAACCGTTTATCCAAATGCCGTAGCATCGAGACACCCATTGCAATTCGCCTTTACGAGTATTCCGAAACATTTATTTCTCCAAAATCATCATGTCAGGGCGTGGCTTATGCTTGTATGGCAGGAATCTCTTTTTTCGAACGCGGTCCATTTTCCCCAACAACCACCTTGCCAATAAAAGAAATGCAAAAACCGAAGCGTATATACCTGACAAGAGAAGAAACCATCTGTTGCGGTACCTTAGGTACATCAATACAAGAACGCCGCTGGCCACCAATATTACAGACCCCAATGTGACAAGGATAATCTTTACCCTTCGCCAACTGCGACGTCGCATACTCCTGTATTTTCTGTCCTCCACTTGTCCCTCGGAAATAATGACTGACGCCATTTATTCTGAATCCGGCCGTTTTTTAGAGATTTTTGACATAATACAGGATATCAGGAAATCTTTTCAGTACCACCAATTAACCGCCAAGATCAATTATCTCATCCTAATGCTTTTTCAGATTTATATACATTATGTACCCAACAAGTCAAATCACACACAACCCCGAATATCAACAATACAGCCTGCACTCAATAAACCATTATACCGATACATGTGCGACACAATGTCTCTACAATGCCCGATTCACATCCGACTGGGACATAATAACACAGTTTATAAAAACACTTATACCAAATACATTAATAATATTAAATTGTATATGATTTTGATAGTCAAGAACTTATGCGTGGCATTGATCCATCTTCAGAACGTTGGCACAATAATTGCTAATATTTTATCTCAATATTGTTTTGCGAAGACATGTGATTTGAAAGGAATAAAAGAATGTCAAAAGTCCTTGGTATAGATCTGGGAACCACAAATTCCTGCATGGCTG